>CANJPN010000184.1 GCA_947475855.1 Bradyrhizobiaceae bacterium | reverse complement strand
ATTGTTGGCGCGCGCACGGTTTCTCACTTGCGCAACGGGTGACAGGGTGACCAGGGTTGCCCTCCGAGTACCGGATTTGTCGGATGGCGTTTCGAGACAAGCACCTGATCATCGGCGCTGGCCCAGTGGGGCTGGCGATGGCCAAGGCCATGAAGCAGCACGGCTTGCCATACGACCATGTCGATGCGGGGCCGGGCCTCGGTGGTAATTGGCGCCACGGCCTCTACGAAAACGTCCATATCGTCTCGTCGAAGCGCTCCACTGCCTTCGCAGACTTTCCGATGCCCGCGCACTACCCGGATTTCCCCAGTGCCGCACAATTGCTGGCCTATCTGGAAAGCTACGCTCGCGTTCACGGCCTGGATGCCGCGATTGAACCTGGCCGCACCGTGTCGGCCGTCCGCCCGCTCGTCGATGACACCTGGAATGTCGTTCTCGATGACGACGAGCACCGGCACTACAAGGGCGTCATCGTCTGCAACGGCCATCACCGCGATCCGCGGATGCCCACCTACCCCGGCCAGGAATCTGCACCGCTCATTCACGCCAATGACTATCGCGCCCCCTCGGAACTTCAGGACAAGCGCATATTGGTCATCGGCGGCGGCAATTCGGCCTGCGATATCGCGTCGGAAGCCGCTCGCGTGGGGGCATCGAGCGACATGAGCCTGCGCTCGGGATATTGGTTCTTGCCCAAGACGTTCCTAGGCCGGCCGCTCACGGACTTGCCGATCTGGAACCTGCCGGTTTTCGTTCAGCGCTTAGTCCTGCGCGGCGTCATCCAGCTCGTGATCGGCGACTACCGCGCCTACGGCCTGCAGCGGCCGCGCCAGAAGCTGTTCGAGCGTCATCCGACGTTCGGCACCGAGGTGCTGGGCTACATGGCCCAAGGCCGCATCAAGCCGCGCCCCGATATCGAGTGTTTCGATGGCAGGACAGTGCGCTTCCGCGATGGCTCGACCGGCGAATACGACCTCGTCGTCGCCGCCACCGGCTATCACAACAGCTTTCCGTTTCTGCCGGCCGGCATGATCGACGTGAAGAACGACGCCGTGCAGGTCTACGGCAGCGCCTTTCCGCCCGATGTGAAGAACCTCTACATCGTAGGCTCCAACCAGCCGCGAAACGGTTTCGGCAATATCGTCACGCCGGCCGTCGCGCTGTTCGCCCGCCTGATCCGCATGCAGGACGAGATCGAGCACCCCATCGGCGCGGTATTGCAATGGCAGGGCGATCCGCTGCCTGAAACGAACCTGATGGACCCGGGTGCGGCCAAGCGCGAGATCTGGCTATCGAACCGAATGTTGTGGGTCTTGCGCCAGCAGTCCCGCCGTCTCGCCCGCGAACGCCGGTGGCTCGGTCCGCCCGCTCAATTCATCGAAGATGACGCGTCGCCTGCAGAACTGCCAGATGCGGTTCCCGCGAAACGCGAAACAGCGGCGGCATGAACGATCCAGAGCAATTTCGATGGGTCAGTGGCGCGCGCCGGCCGCCAACTCGTCCGCACCAGACAGGTCGCGCTCGATCGCTGCCCGCTCGTTGCTGTCGGCGGCCAGCAAATGAACGTGCACCTCGTTCGCGCCGAGCTTGGCGGCGGTCAAGCGAATTTCCGCGAGGTTCGAGCAGCCGACGCCGTGCTCCACGCAACCGATGTGCATCACTTCCGCCCTGCCCGAGGGGTGACGACGCACGAGCATCACATTGGCGTCCGGCAATTCGGGGCATTCGAGAAGCGTATAGACGGTGTGCACGTAGCGGCTGCCGGCCGCCCCGCGCCAGAACGTGAAATCATGGGGGGCAGACTGGGTAGCGGAAGCCGCTTGCGATAGTGGATGGGCAGCGGCGCGCACCTGGAAACGCGCCCGCGCAGAGCTGAAATCGATCACAACTGCGGACATGACGCACGACCCCCGACGCGACAAGGCATGTGAGGGATCGTCCCTCGACACCACACCTGAACCTTGCGCAAGAATCGCAGATCCACGGTTCCGAATTGTGACCTCTTCTTCCTTGCTAAATCGTTGATGTCCAACGCGCGGCGTTCCGATTGCCGCATCGCTGCCGCAATACGGCATCAACGCCGTCCGGGAAACCTGCACATTTTCGACCGCGTAAGCTGCCCGCGCCAAAAACAACGACGCTAAGGTCCAGTGACGAATGTGAAGCTGAACCTGTATTCGCTGGATTTCGGACCGTCCGCAAATCCCGGCTCAGGTCCCACGCCGGATAGTATCAATGTTCCACCTGCAATGTTCACGGAACCGCCCCCAACCATATCGCGATGCTCGGCCCGGCTTCCCCATTCGATGCGGACCCTCAATACGAGTCGGCCCGCCCATCTGCAGTGGGCATTGGCAGGACATCGGCTGTCCTCGATCACCTGAAGCGGCGTCACGATCACGCTGCCGACAGTAGCGCTTTGCCTGAGTGCAACGAAGTTTGCGATCGACGTGGCGGCGACGCTCGTTGCGGCGCAGGCGGCGAATGCAAGTGCGCCGAAGAGTGCTGGAATATGCTTCATTCGCGGCGCTCCGAGCATTCCAAGTGCGGTAACTCTTACGTCACCAGATCCACGATCAGATGCCCGCTCTCGCCCACAGTCACCCGGTCACCGGGATGAATGAGGATCGTCGAGTTCGGCTCTTCGACCACGGCCGGTCCCTCGAAGGTGAAGCCGACCGGCAGCGACGGCCGCCACAGGATGCGAGTCGGTAACGGCCGCGAAGCATCGCCGAAGATCACGTCCCGCCGCCGCTCCTCGTTGACGCCCTCGGCCTTCCAGGGCGCCGTCAGCCATGTCTCGGCCAGCGTATCCGCGCGCTGTGAGGTCAGCACCAGCCGCATGTTCACGATCTCGAGGCTCTCTTCGATCGCAGCTTGCCCGTAGCGCTTGTCGTGCTCGGCATGGAAACGCTGCCGCAGCGCGTCGAGATCGCCGGTCAGCGCCTCGGGGCTATCGACTGCGATCTGCAACGCATGCTCCTGGCCGACGTAGCGAAGGTCCGCGAAGAACCGGAACTGCGCATCCGCCTTGGAGATGCCGTCGCGCTGGGCTTCCTCTGCGCCGTGGTGCGCCAGCTCGTCGAACACTTGCGCAACCACGCCGTGGTCCAGCGTCCCGATGCGGCCCACGAGCGTCCGCACGAAGTCCTGCCGCCACGACGCCATCAGCATGCCGAGCGCGGAGAAGTTGCCCGGCAGCTTCGGAATGATCACGCGCGGCACGAAGATCTCCCGCGCCAGCGCCAGCGCATGCAATGGCCCCGCACCGCCGAACGCGATCATCGTCGTGTCGCGCGGATCGACGCCCTTGTTGACCGACACCGCACGCACCGACAGCGACATCGCCGCATCCGCGATCTGTGCGATGCCGAGCGCGGCTTCCTTCACCGAAAGCCCCAGAGGCTTTGCGACTTTCGCTTCGATCGCGCGTTCCGCCGCCGCCATATCGAGCTGCATCTTGCCACCCAGAAAGCGCCCCGGATTGATCCGCCCGAGCACGAGATCCGCGTCCGTAACCACGGGATCCACATTGCCTCTGCCGTAGCAGGCAGGCCCAGGATCTGCGCCAGCGCTACGCGGCCCGACGTGCAGGCCGCCGGCTTCGTCGACCCACGCGATCGAACCGCCGCCCGCGCCGACTTCCACGATGTCGACCACGGGAAGCTGCATGGGCTGTCCGCTGGCGAGATCGCCGATCACGTAGCCTTCCTCGATGGCCGCCTCGCCGTTGACGATCAGGCTCGACTTCGCGGTCGTGCCGCCCATGTCGAAGCCGATAGCGTGCTCGATGCCGAGATGCCGCGCGAGCCGCCCCGCCGCGATCATGCCGGCGACAGGGCCGGACTCCATCATCGACACGGGCTGCGCGGTCGCGTGCGCCAGACCCATCACACCGCCGTTCGAGCGCATCAGATGCAGCCGGCCGGTGAAGCCCGCGCCTTTCAGATATCCCTCGAGCGTGCCCAGATACTTCGACACGCGCGGGCCGACGTACGCATTCAGCACCGTCGTCGAAGTGCGCTCGTACTCGCGAAACTCGCGCAGGATTTCGTGGCTCAGCGTGACGAACACGCCCGGCAGCTCGCGGCGCAGGATCTCCCCCGCCCGCCTCTCATGAGAAGGGTTGGCCCACGAATGCAGGAAGCAGACGGCCACCGCGTCGATCCCGCGCGACTTGAGTTCGGCCGCCAGCTTCACGACGGCCGCCTCGTCGAGTTCGGCCAGCACGCGGCCCTCGGCATTGACACGGCCGGCGACCTCGAACGTCAGATCGCGCGGCACCAGCGGCTTCGGCCGGTGGAAGTCGAGATTGAACGCTTCGATCCGGTTGCCGCGGCCGATCGCATAGACGTCGCGGAACCCCTTCGTGGTCACGAGCGCCGTCGCCGCACCCTTGCGCTCGAGCACCGTGTTGATCGCGATCGTCGCGCCGTGCAGCACTTCGGCGATTTCGCTCAACGCCGAACCGGCGAGGTCGAGACTGTTGGCGACGCCCTTCGTCGGATCGGCCGGCGTGGTCGACGTCTTGGCGGTGATGATCTTGCCATCGACGCAGCCGACGAGATCCGTGAATGTGCCGCCGATATCGACGCCCACGATGTTCATGCTTGGCAGCCCTTGCATCCGTGTCGGGCCGCCGCACGCAGCCCGGTCTATGGCGGGCTATTACGCTTCTGGCTACACACGGGCAAGGCGGGCTGACGCGGGGCTATTCAGAAGCCGTAAAGCTCGGCCGGGTTCGTCACGAGAATGCGCCGCAAAGTGGCCTTGTCGCTGCACCAGTCGGCCAGAGCGTCAAGCGCTGCGCTGTCGTCGATCCGCTGGAACGGCTCGATCTTCTTGAATGATCCCTTCCGGCCGGCATGCCCGCCGGTATGCGGCCAGTCCGAACCCCACACGAGGCGGTCGGGCGCCGCGTCGATCAGCGCCACTGCCAGCGGCGCTGCGTCATTCCACATCGTCTCGGTGTGAAGGCTGACGCGGTAGGCGCCGGAGAGCTTCACCCAAGCAGGCCCATTGCGGGTGAGCCGCATCAGCGCCCTCAATCCTTCCGCTGTGCCCGCATGCCCGGCACGCGCGCCGCCGAAATGGTCGAGTACGACCGGCCGCTTCATGCCGTCGATCGCCTTTTCGTTCGCGGCGATGACGGCCAGTGGCGCATAGACCTGGATGTGCAGGTTCGAGCCTTTCAGCCGGCGATCGGCCACTTTCAACGCCATCGCGAGATCGCCGCGTTCCCGCGTGGTCACGTTGAGCCGCAACCCGGCCACGCCCGCGCCTTCGATATCCGCCAGCTCTTCGTCGCTAACCGTATCGATATCGACCACCGCGACGCCACGCGCCCGCCGGCGCCCAAGCTCACCCAGCGCATCCACCATCGCGCGGTTGTCGGTGCCATAGACGCTCGGCTGGACGATGACGACCCGTTTCAGGTCATGCGACATCAGGAACGTCGCAAGCTGCCCCGCGGTGATGCGCCCCGGCGTGTAGGCCCGATCCGCCGCATAGGGGTAGATGTCGGGTCGGAACACGTGGACGTGAGCATCGCAGGCCGCGGCAGGCAGCTCGGTTTTCTTCATGCGCGAGGCCGTTGATCGATCAACTTCTTGAGACGCATCGGTGTCACAGGTAACTCCGTGACCGCGCCCGGCCAGCCGAGCGCATCGTCGATCGCCGAAGCAAGCAGTGCGCCGACCGGCGAGATACCGCTTTCGCCCGCGCCTTTGATGCCGAGCGGGTTCTGGGTGCTCGGCGCATCCTCCGTCAGCAGGATGTCGACATGCGGCATCTCCAGAGCTGTCGGCATGATATAGTCGGCGAGCGACAACACCAGTGGTTGCCCGCGGCTGTCGTAGATGAACTCTTCCATCAGCGCCCCGCCGAGCCCCTGGGCGAACCCGCCAACGATCTGCCCTTCGATCATTTTCGGGTTGATCGCCTTGCCGATGTCGTAGGCCGCCAGCAGGCGCTCGATCGTCAGCCCGCACGTCTCCGGGTCGATCCGGATCTGAGCGATCTGGACGCCGTAGGGGTAGGTCTGGTGCTTCGTATCGAACCATCCGTCAGCCGACAGCCCTGGTGTCCTTCCTGCACGATGCCGCGATGTCGGTTTGAGCCGTGCGGCGATCTCTCCCAGGCTGACCGTCGGTCCACCTGCGCGCCCTTTGACGCTGACGATCCCATCCGCGATTTCGAGCGCTTCCGGCTTCTCCTGCATCAACTCGGCGGCGACTTCGAGCGCCTTGTCGCGCACCTTGCCCGCTGCGACCGCGGTCGCATTGCCGGTCATGACCGTGGCGCGCGACGCATGCGCGCCGATGCCGAATGCAATACGGTCGGTCCGGCCATGGACGACGCGGATGCGGTTGTAAGAAACGCCGAGCACGTCGGCGCAGACCTGCGCCATGGCCGTCTCGAAGCCCTGGCCCACCGACGCGCCGCCCGTGATCACCTCGACAGTGCCGTTGGTGTCGACCGAAACATGCGCGCCGTCGGTCGGGCCAAGCCCGCTTTTCTCCACGAAGCATACGAGCCCGAGGCCCGTCAGCTCTCCCGCTGCACGGCGCTTCTTGGTTTCGGCTTCCGCCGCGTCCCAGCCGAATTTCGCCAGCGCCTTGTCGAGCAGCAGCGCATAGTCGCCGGAATCGTGGCAGACCTCGTCGCCGAGCACCGCCAGCGCGCGCTCGAACGGCATTTCCGATTTGAGGATCAGGTTACGCCGGCGAACTTCGATCCGACTGAGCCCGAGCCGCGCCGCGATCGCGTCCATCATCCGCTCGCGAACGAAGTTGGTCTCGAAGCGGCCGGGGCCTCGATAAGTGGCAGCCGGCGTCTTGTTCGTCAGCCGGAAATGGCCCGACGCGCGATAGTGCGGCAGCCGGTAGGGACCGGGCAGAATGCCGCACGTCATGTCAGCCACGCGGGTCGCGTGCGTGCGGATGTAAGCGCCCTGATCGTGAAAGAATTCGTCGTCGATCACGATCAGCTCGCCGCGCGCATCGACACCTGCGCGGATCTTGTGCCGCTGCTGGCGTGAGTGATTGGTCGTGATTAGGTGCTCGCGCCGGTCCTCGACGAACTTGATCGGCCGGCCAAGGCGCTTGGCTGCCACCATGACCAGGAAATCTTCCGGATAAAGCTCGCCGCGCACGCCGAAGCCGCCGCCGGTGTGTCCCTCGTAGAGCTGCACCTGGGCGTTACTGAGCCCAAACATTTCGGCAATGGTTTCGCGGTTCTTGTGCGGGACCTTGGCGGCGCCGTACAACTCCATGACATCGCGCGCCTCGTCGTAGCGCGCGATGGCCCCACGCGTCTCGATCGGCACGCCGGTATGCCGCCCGATCTTAAGATCGAGTTCGATCACCGTCGGCGCTTTCGCCATCGCGGCTGCCACTTCGCCGAAACCTTGTTCGCACAGCGTCGGCTCGGTCGAGCGGCCAGGCAGGAACTCGCCGGGCTCTGCGGCGGCATCGAGGATCACGGGCAGCGGCTCGATTTCGACGACCACCAGCGCAGCGGCGTCTTCGGCAATATAGGGGGTATCCGCGAACACCGCCGCCACGGGATCGCCGACATAGCGCACCCGGTCTTCGACGAGCACCCGTTGCCGCCATGGCGCCAGCTTCTCGATCGGACCTTCGCGGAACTCGATCGGTGGCACGTCGGCCACGTCTTTCGCCGTCCACACGGCATGCACGCCAGGAAGCGCCAGGGCCGCGCTCGTGTCGACCGATAGGATTCGCCCGTGAGCTTCCGGCGAGCGAACCATGCGCATGTGGAGCTGGCCGGCGAACGATAGGTCGTCCGCGTAGGCGCCCTTCCCGATGAGCAGCGGCCGGTCTTCGAGACGTGTGACCGATTCGCCGATCCTGCCGGCGCTGCGATTGCTCATGATGCCTCCGAATGGAAAGATTTTGCGCCGCGAATGAGCCGCGCGCCCGGTAAGTTGCCAGATCTTGAGCAGTTTGCATGATCCCAAACGGCCGTAAAGCAACATGCTGGCTCGTCACTTTCGCCACAGCTTGAGACGGGCCGCCGGCGAACTGTTTACCAACTTTTGTGACGCGACCAGTTTTAGGTTGTCCGATCAGCCAGTTGCCGCAACAGGCCGTTGACCAGCGGGATCTTGCTCGCTAGGTTCCGACCCGGTCGTGAGGGCCTGGGAGGGCATCATGAAGAGTAAGACACTGACGCGCGCTGATCTGGCCGAGGCATTGGTCAACAAGGTCGGCCTGCCGAGAAATGAATCGCAAGACGTTGTGGAACTCGTGTTGGGCGAGATTTCCTCGGCGTTGGCGCGTGGCGAAGGCGTGAAGCTCTCGTCGTTCGGGTCCTTCGGAATTCGTCAAAAGGGCCAACGCATTGGGCGCAATCCCAAAACGGGCAAGGAAGTGCCGATCACGCCGCGTCGCGTGCTCATCTTCCGGCCGAGCAATATCATGAAAGAGCGTATCAATGACGGGCTCTCGGGCAAGACCGCCAAGGCGGCGGAGTAGGCTGAGAGGTCGCACGTCGTATTTTGGCGCTCGGGGATGCGCCACTGTCCTGACAGAGCAATGGGGACCGCTGCGTTAGAGCGGTGTTGCGCGGGACGCAAATACTGTAAGCGATTTGATAGTTGCTGACCTGACAGCAGGATTTCGACGCAGCGACATAGTTCTGGCGTAGGCGCTGCATATCCATTGTTCAAGCCTTGGCAGTCGGAGTTCACGGCTCCAAGTTCTAGATCATAGCCAGAGCGAGGCTCCACAATGAGCAAAGCCGCGGATGCATTCCGGACCATCAGCGAGGTGGCCGACGATCTCGAGGTTCCCAAGCACGTCTTGCGCTTCTGGGAGAACCGCTTTCCGCAGATCAAGCCGATGAAGCGTGGTGGCGGCCGGCGTTACTATCGCCCCGCCGACCTGGATCTATTGCGCGGCATCCGCCATTTGCTCCACAATGAAGGCTACACGATCAAGGGCGTGCAGAAGATCCTGCGCGAGCAGGGCCAGGACTCGGTTAAGTCGTGCTGGGAACCTGGAAAACAGCTCGAAGCGCCCGGCGCGCGTGGCACAGCCGCATCGAAGGTCGCCAAAACCAAGGTTGCACGCCGCGGGAAGGCTAACGCTGCCTCCCAAGCTCCGCTCGACCGGGAAGCGGTCCTTGCTCGTATCGTCTCCGAGTTGAAATCCTGCCGCGGTCTGCTCCTCGGCAAGCCTGAGACGGCATCTGCCGCGCCGAAAATGCGCGCTCGCCGATGATTGCCGCCGGGGCGACGCGGCCTCCGGAAGTGCGCATCTGGTTTGCCGATCTTCAAGCGTTGTCTCCGGCGTTGGAAGCAGCCGAAGCCGAACACGGCCTGCTCTCCCGTTCGGAGCGCGACTGGTCGTCGCAATCGCTGCCGGAGAACCGGCGCTGGCGTCGTCTTGCAAGGATCGGGTTGCGGGTCGTGTTGGCGCGCTCAGGTGCCGCACGGGCGCAGGGCGGCGAGTTTGACGCCGATGCGAATGGCAAACCTGTGCTGCCGGGAACGGCGCTCGCCTTCAACGCCTCGCATGCTGGAAGCTCCGCACTCTACGTCATCTCTGCGCATGGTCCAGTTGGCATCGACCTCGAAAGCGACCGTTCGGTTGCGCTGGGAGAGCGTCGCCGCGCCATGATGGAGGTCGCGGCCACGGCCCTGCTCTCGGGGCAACGCCCAGCAACATTCCTTCAGGCCTGGACGTGCCTGGAATCTTTTGCGAAGGCGCGAGGCTCGGGTATCGGCGCGCTGCTGACCGAACTCGGGATCACGGCGGGAGGCACGATGGCACTGACAGATGCAGACGTCTCGGTGCGTGCAGGTGCGATCTTGTCGGGTTCGAACCTCGAAATCAGACCGCTGAAAGTGCCGCCAACTTTCTATGCCTGCGTTGCCGTGCCCCGCCCGATATTTGATGAAGGCTTGATCGTGCGTAGCCTCGAAGCGGCCCATCTCGATCTCACTGCGGCCGGCGTCAGCGCAATCTGATCGTCACACGATCCACGCGACCCTTGGCGTCGATTACCGACAACTTGACGAAACCGCGGCCGTCCGGTTGCCACTCGATCTCGCGTTGACCGCGGACGTCCGGTATCGGCGCGCCGTCGACGAGCCACGTCAGCGGCAGCGCACCGCCTTCTGCCTTCAATACGACAGGTATGTCCTCGCCCGCGACTTCCACTTCGGATCGATCGGGCGGAAATGCAATCTGCACCGGCGGATCCAGGAACGCACCCGTAGGGCGTTCGTCCACGCCCTCGACGAAGCGCTTCAGCGGTTGCGGCAATGAACCGCCGCT
>CANJPN010000183.1 GCA_947475855.1 Bradyrhizobiaceae bacterium | reverse complement strand
CGCCAAGATCCAAGTTCAGTGAAGCCCTCGCCTCTCCCGTCGCGTCGTTGCGAAGGGAGGGACAGCATGCGCTGACACCATTGGGAAACGGGAGGTCAACAATGGCCCTAGACGACGTCAATCCGGCTGGTGTTTCCACGACGGCCCTTCCGATAGTCGCATCGCCGCTCGTCGCGACCCATTGGGGCATCTATCGCGCGAGGATGGAGAACGGCACCGCCGTTGCGCTCGATCCGATCGGAATCGACCCTGACCCCTCGCCGATCGGTTCCGCGATGCTTGGTGCGCGGCTGTCACCCGCGCGCATCCTCCGTCCTTCGGTCCGCAAGTCGTTCCTGGAACGCGGGCACAGCGCTGGCGGGCAAGGCCGCGGCGGTGAACCGTTCGTCGAAGTCGAATGGGACACCGCGATTTCGCTCGCTGCTGCCGAGCTCGACCGGGTTCGCAAGCGGCACGGCAATTCAGCCATCTACGGCGGCTCCTATGGCTGGGGCAGCGCCGGCCGTTTCCATCATGCTGGCACGCAGGTCCATAGGTTTCTAAACGCCATTGGCGGATACACACGCAGCGTCCAGAACTATTCATTCGCTGCCGCCGACGTCATCCTGCCCCATGTCCTGGGCACCACGCAGGGCCTTGCTGCTGGCCACACCCCGTGGGGTATGCTCGCCGGCCATTCGCAGCTCGTCGTCATGTTCGGCGGCATGCCGGTGCGCAACGCACAGGTGTCCAACGGCAGCATCGTGCGTCACGCCACGCCGGCCGGCATCCGATCGGTTCGAGACGGCGGTGCGCGTTTCGTCAACATCTCGCCGCTACGCGACGACGCCCTCGCCGAAATCGATGCTGAATGGCTCGGCATTCGGCCGAACGCCGACACGGCGATGATGCTCGGCCTCGCTTACGTTCTGCTGACGGAAAACCTTCACGACAAGCCATTTCTGGAGCGCTACACCGTCGGCTTCGACAAGCTCGCCGCTTACATCAGGGGCGACACCGATGGCACGCCGAAGACGCCGGAATGGGCAGCCTCTATCACCGGGCTTCCCGGCTCGAGCATCCAAGCTCTCGCTCGCGAGATGGCGGCAAACCGCACATTGATTACCGTCGCATGGGCCTTGCAGCGCGCCGACCATGGCGAGCAGCCGATCTGGATGGCGGCCGCACTCGCAGCGATGATCGGCCAGATCGGCCTGCCTGGTGGCGGTGTCGGGTATGGCTATTCTGCATCCGGCGGCATCGGCATCAACTCGTCGACGGTCACTTGGCCATCGATGTCGCAAGGCAAGACTCGCGTCGACGATTTCATTCCCGTCGCTCGCGTTTCCGATATGCTTCTCGGGCCTGGAACGCCGTTCGACTACAACGGCAAGCGCTACACCTATCCCGACATCAAGCTGGTCTACTGGGCCGGCGGCAACCCATTCCACCACCATCAGGACTTGAACCGCCTCGTCGAAGGGTGGCGGAGGCCCGAAACCGTTATCGTTCACGACCACTTCTGGACAGCACACGCCCGTCACGCCGATATCGTCTTCCCATCTGCCACGATGATGGAACGCAACGATATTGCCGCTTCGGGTCGCGACAACTTCATTTCAGCGTCTCACCGGGTTTGTGCCCCGCCGCCGGAAGTACGCACCGACTATGAGGTATTCTGCGCGCTCGCGGGTCGCCTCGGTGGTGAGCCCGAATACAGCGAGGGCCGCGACGAGGCCGCCTGGGTCCGACACCTGTACGCGGAAGCACGCAAGAAGGCAGCGGGTGCCGGTCAGACGTTGCCCGAGTTCGAGGCGTTCTGGCGCGACGGCGTCACCGAAGTGTCCACACATCCGCCCGAGCCGCTGCTGTCGAAGTTCCGCGCCGATCCGGTCAAAAACAAACTGGCGACGCCGTCCGGCCGAATCGAGCTGTACTCGGAACGCATCGCTTCGTTTGGCTACGACGATTGTCTGGGCCACCCCGCCTGGTTGCCGCCGAAGGAGTGGCTCGGCGCCGCCATTTCGGCGAAGTACCCTCTGCATCTGCTGTCGAACCAGCCCCCGCGAAAGCTGCACAGCCAGTACGACCACGGCAGCCACGCACGCGGCGTTAAGATCGCTGGCCGCGAGCCTGTGCGTCTGAATCCGTCGGATGCGGCCAGGCGAGGCATCCGCAACGGCGACATCGTACGTGTGTTCAATGCGCGCGGCGCCGTCCTCGCTGCGGCCATCCTCGACGATGCGCTCCGTGAAAGCGTGGTGCAGCTCGCCACGGGAGCCTGGTACGATCCCGTCGATCCCTCCGGTAGCGGCTCGCTCGACAAGCACGGCAACCCCAACGTGCTGACGCCCGATCACGGTACGTCGAAGCTTTCCCAAGCGCCGAGCGCCAATTCCTGCCTCGTCGAGATCGAGCGTTATGAAAGCACACCGCCGCCGATCACCTGCTTCGATCCACCGCCGTTCGCTGCGAAGAGCTGACCCGATATGCAACGCGGCCCGCGTTTGAATATCGACGTGCTGGCCGGGTTGCTGTTCGTGGCGCTGGGCGCTGGCTTCCTGGCGTTTGCAGTCCAACTGCCACCAGGCCCGCCGCGCAGGCTCGGTCCGGGCTCGTTCCCGATATTGATTGCTTCGCTCGTGATCGCAGCAGGTGTGTGCGTCGCGGTAGCTGGCCTTTTCAAGCGCGATGCCGCTCCATTGGCGCTCGACTGGAGGAAAATCGCGATCATCGGATCGTCGTTGATCGCGTTTGCAGTGCTTTTGCGAGGAGCCGGTCTCGTCGCGTCGACGTTGGCGCTCGTGATGATCTCGTCACTGGCCCACCCAGCGCTGGACTGGAAACGCGCGCTGGCGCTGGGCATCTGCCTCGGTCTGTTTTCGTCCGCACTGTTCATCGGGTTGTTGCGCATGCCGGTTCCAGTCGTTGGCCCCCTCCTCAGCTTCAAGTGGCTGGGAGGCTGAGGCGGCATGGATCTCTTCCAGTCGCTCGCTTTGGGCTTCGGCCAGGCATTGGCGCCCGCCAACTTCGTCTGGTGCTTCGTCGGCGTCCTGATCGGCACCCTGGTGGGCGTGTTGCCGGGACTTGGACCTGCGGCCACGATCGCAATGCTGTTGCCGTTTACCTACGGCCTCTCGCCGGTGGCTGCGATGATCATGCTCGCCGGGATTTACTACGGCGCGCAGTACGGCGGATCGACCACCGCGATTCTCATCAACCTGCCGGGCGAAGCATCCTCCGTCGTCACTGCGATCGACGGCTACAAGATGGCACGGCAAGGCCGCGCCGGAACTGCGCTCGCAACTTCGGCCATATCCTCGTTCGTCGCCGGCACCATCGCGACGATACTTCTCGCGCTCTTCGCACCTGCCCTCGCGGAAGTTGGCCTTCTGTTCGGACCGGCTGAGTATTTTGCATTGATGACGCTCGGCCTTGTCGCCTCGATCCTGCTCGCATCGGGTTCGATGATGAAGGGCGTCGCCATGGCGCTCGCCGGCATCCTGCTCGGTCTGATCGGGCAGGACGTTCAGACGGCCTTGCCCCGCTTCACGTTCCGCATCAGTGAACTCGAGGACGGCATCGGGTTTGTCGTCGTTGCCATGGGTCTGTTTGGTATTGGCGAGATCATCCGCGACCTGGAAAATCCCGAGAAGCGCATTGCCATAACTCAGGCCGTCACTGGGCTGGTGCCGTCGCGCGCCGATCTTATCCGGATGATCGCACCGACTGCACGCGGTACGATCATCGGCTCGGTGCTCGGAATTCTTCCGGGCGGTGGCGCGTTGCTCGCTTCGTTTGCTGCTTATTCGATCGAAAAGAAGATCGCACGCCCTCCAGAGGGCATGGGCAATGGCGCCATCGAAGGCGTCGCCGCGCCCGAAAGCGCCAACAACGCCGGGGCGCAGACGTCGTTCGTCCCGATGCTGACGCTCGGGATTCCCTCCAACGCGGTGATGGCGCTGATGATCGGCGCGCTCATCGTGCAAGGCGTGGCGCCTGGCCCCACGCTCGTGACCGAGAAGCCAGAGATATTTTGGGGCGTTATCGCGTCGATGTGGATCGGCAATGCCATGCTGGTGGTGTTGAACCTGCCGTTGATCGGCATCTGGGTTCGCCTCCTTGCCGTGCCCTTCGCTTATCTCTACCCGGCCATCCTGTTGTTCTGCGCTATCGGCGCCTTCTCGATGTCGAACTCGACTTTCGATATCTGGCTGCTCGCGCTGTTCGGTGCGCTGGGCTATCTGTTCGCCAAGCTCGAATGCGAGCCGTCGCCGCTGATTCTTGGTCTCGTTCTCGGGCCGATGATGGAGGAAAACTTTCGGCGTGCGATCCAGCTTTCGAAAGGCGATTACTGGACGTTTCTGCAACGTCCGCTCTCCGCGACATTGCTCGCTTGCGCAGCTTTGGCACTACTCGTTGTAGTGCTGCCGTCAATTCGCTCGGCGAGAGCGGGTGCGTTCACGTCCAACGGTTGAGCCGCTTGTTCTATTCGCCGGTCCGTTGCGAATACATCGCGTCCTCGCAGCACAGCATGTCGAAAACGCACTCGTCCCAAGAGCCGACCATCGTCCGAAACGGCTTATTGGGACGAGCCGAAGTCCCGAACGGCCTGTCTTTCGCACGGTCACCCTGGGTGCACGGGGGCATTGGATATCATTGAATTGCCTTGCAAACGATCCCTGCAGGCCCGAAGACTTCTATCATGAACAGCAAGCTGCAACAGAGGTCGGGCATGAATTTCGGAGTGACGCTTTCGAACCGTGGAGTGCTGGTCGGACTGACCACGACGAAGGCCCTTCTTCAATTGGCCGATGCAGTTGAGGCCTCCCCCCATATGGATTCGGTGTGGTGCGGGGATGCGCTGTTCGTCAATCGCCGTCTTGATGCGCTGACGCTGCTTGCCGCGGTTGCCGGCCGTACCGAGCGGGTGCTGCTCGGCCCCGCGTGCATGGGCTCGTTCGCCCTCCGCAATCCGATGGTCCTCGCCTATGAGTGGGCGTCGCTCGATGTGATCTCTGGCGGCCGCACGCGCATGGTCGCCTGCTCCGGCGGCGGCAATGGCCCCGAATGGGAGGCCGAGACAAAGGCGATGGGGTTCAAGTCGGAAGATCGCCACAAGCTGATGGTTGAGGCGATGGCGGTGATGCGCCATCTCTGGACCAAGGACAACGAGCCCTTCGATGGCCAGTTCTTCAAGTTCGCCGATATCACGCTCGAGCCCAAGCCCGTGCAGAGCCCGTGCCCGCTATGGATGGCGACGAACGCAGGCCGCCAGATCCGCGGCGAGGTCCAGATGGCAGGTTCCGATTTCGCGCTGAAGCGCGTGGGTCGTATCGCGGACGGGTGGATGACGCATTCGGTGAGCCGCGAAGGCTTCACCAAGTCCTGGCAGATGATCCTCGACGAAGCGAAGGTTGCGGGCCGCGATACCTCGAAGTTCGATCACGTGCTCTATCACCATATCAATGTCGGGGAGGATCCCGAAGCCTGCCTAGAGGATTCAAAGAAGTTCCTCGATCTCTATTATGGCGCCAACTATACCCGCGAGCGTCTGGAGGGCTGGCTGACCTATGGCTCCCCGAAGCGCTGCATCGAAGATCTGAAGCGCTGGAAGGAAGCGGGCTGCAAGCGCATCACATTTCGCATCTCGACGATGGGCGACCCGATGCAGCAGCTTAAGCGGGTGACGGAAGAAGTGCTGCCGTTCGTTTGACGGGCGATCGCCGACGGCCGTTCGCGGGTCGAGTAGCGTGGACGAGCCTGCTGCCCGATGACGATGCCACAAATGATGAACTGACGAGGGAGTATCTTTTATGCCCGGTTTGGCAGATAGCGTCGCTGCGCAGGGAGCGCATGCCTGATGCACGCAGTCGTCATTCCATTCCGCGGTCCTGCCTCGGGCAAGTCCCGCCTGGCGGCAGGCATCTCCGATGCTGCCCGCCGTCAAATCGCGCGAGCGATGTTCCAGCACGTTCTGAATGTGGCGTGCGCCGCGGTTCGCGCGCAGAATGTTCTGATCGTAACAGGCTCGCGCACAGCCGCAAATATCGCGCGACGCTGCGGGGCGACTGTCTTGCGCGAAACGATCTCTGACCACAACGCTGCCGTCGCCCAGGCCGTCGCGCATCTGCGGACACGCAAGTTCACCACGGTGGCTATTGTGTCGGCAGACCTCCCCCTCTTGAAGCCTTCCGACCTGGCGGCGCTCGAGCAGTGCGCCCGTGGCGGACGCTTAGCTATCGCCACCGACAAGGGAGGCCGCGGAACGAATGCGCTGGCAATGCCTTTGAGCCTGGGGTTCGATTTCCATTTCGGCCCCGCTAGCCTGTTCCGGCATCGGCTCGAGGCTCGGCAACGTGGCGTGCAATTCCGATTGGTGCATGCGCCAGGCCTTACCGATGATGTCGATACGCCGGACGATCTCAAGCTGCTGGCTCATCCAGCGGCGCTTTGCACCTTGCCCACGGTCGGGCGACTCGCCTGCAGCCCAGCCGTTTGGACAAATGCTGCATTGACTGTGGCGGTGTCCGGGGAGGCCTGTACATGACGAACGGCCCTCTCGCCGGCTTGAAGGTGCTCGACCTCACTTCGGTGGTGTTCGGTCCGTTGTGCACGCAGGTTCTGGGCGACCAGGGCGCGGACATCATCAAGATCGAGGCGCCGGAAGGCGACACGACGCGTTACACCGGACCTGCCCGCAATAAGGGCATGGCCGCGCTGTTTCTAGGCCTCAATCGCAACAAGCGGTCGCTCGTGCTCGACTTGAAACAGCAGGTCGCGAAAGATGCGCTCTGGCGGCTGATCGATACGGCCGACGTGATCGTCCATTCGATCCGCCCGCAAGCTGTCGAGCGCTTGGGATTCGCACCAGAAGCAGTCCTTGCCCGCAATCCGCGCATCATCTATGCGGCGCTGACGGGCTACGGTACCGGCGGCGCATACGAAGGCAAGCCCGCATACGACGACGTCATTCAGGGTCAGTCCGGCGTGGCGGCACTGATGAGCCAACTCGCAGGCGAGCCGCGCTACGCGCCGATGATCATCGGCGACAAGACATGCGGCCTTGTCGCCTCGCAAGCGATCACGGCAGCGCTGTTCTCGCGCGAGCGTACCGGTAAGGGCCAGTACGTCGAGATACCGATGCTCGAGACGATGGCGGCGTTCGTGCTCGCCGAGCATTTGTTCGGCCATACGTTCGAACCGCCCAAGGGCGCGATCGGTTACAACCGCGTGCTCGCGCCCTGGCGCCGCCCCTACAAGACGAAAGACGGCTTCATCGCGATGCTCGTCTATACCGACGCGCAATGGCGTCGTTTCTGGGCCCTTGTCGGCCGCGAAGAATTGGGCCGGGACCAGCGCTTCTCCACGATGTCGGCCCGCGCTGACAACATCGCGGAGGTCTATCGTATCGCCGGGGAATGCATGTTGGCGCGCACAACTGAAGACTGGCTGGCAGTACTCGAAAAGAACGAGATCCCGTCGGCTCATGTGCGTTCGCTCGAGGATCTGATGACGGACGAGCACCTCGCCTCCGTCGGCTTCTTCCAGCGCTTCACGCATCCCAGCGAGGGCGAAATCCGCCAGGCCAGTCCGCCCGCGCAATTCGGTGCGACCCCGTCTTCGATCTCGCGACTTCAACCGCGATTGGGTGAGCACTCGCGCGAGATCCTGGCCGAGGCCGGTCTGTCATCGGCCGAGATCGAGCGGCTTGTTGGAAATGCATCGTAGGATGCGATAGCGCGGAAGCGCGTGCCGCACAGATTGGCCACAGATTGTGCGGTACGCTCCGTTACCGCACCCTGCGAAAGTGAAGAGGAAACAGACGAATGCGTACCGTTGGCATCGGCCTTTATTGGAACGACCTGAAAGTGGGCGAGCAGTTCCGCACGCTCAATCGCACGATTACTGAAGCCGATATCGTGCAGTTCATTGGCGTCACCGGAATGGTCGAGACGCTGTTCACGGATTTGTCGTTCGCGGAGAGTCACGGCACGATCAAGGGTCGTGTCTCGCCGGCAGCTCTCGTCTACACGATCATCGAAGGCCTGCTCTGCCAGTCGACGATGCAAACGACGGGCCTGGCGCTCCTCGAGGTCGAGAAGAAGGTACTGAAGCCTGTATTTGCCGGCGATACCATTCACGCCGAAGTCGAGGTCACCGGCATCCGGCCGACATCGAAAGGCAACCGCGGCATCGTCACGACCCAGAACAACGTGATGAACCACAAGGGCGAGATGGTGATCACCTATCGCGCCGTCCGCATGATGGCTGGCCACCCGTGAGTGCCCTCGCCCCGTGCGAAGCAGCGAAACGGGGAAAAGGTCGGGCATCGTGCCAGCGAGACGATTGAAGTGTTGTTGATGGAGGTGCCGCCATGCGCGGATTGAAGGACAAGGTCGTCGCCGTCACCGGTTCGGCATCTGGTATCGGACGAGCCATCGCGCTTCGCTTCGGAGCGGAAGGCGCGCTCGTGGCGCTGCTCGACATCAACGAGAACGGCGCAAAGGACGTAGCCGAGACCATCGTTGCAGCAGGCGGCAAGGCGCTCACCTACAAGGTCGACATCACCGATCGCTCGAGCGTCGAGGCGGCAGTCGATGCCGTCGAAAAAACCGCCGCCCCCATCGATGTTCTCGTCAATAACGCCGGCTGGGATATCCCGATCCCGTTCGTCGATACCGACCGCGCATTCTGGGACAAGGTGATTGCGATCAATCTCTACGGACCGTTGAATATGCATCACGTCGTCGTGCCGCGCATGATGGCGCGCAAGAAGGGCCGGATAGTCAACATCGCTTCGGATGCGGGCCGCGTCGGCTCGAGTGGCGAAGCTGTATACTCCGCGTGTAAGGGCGGCATCATCGCGTTCACGAAAACGATCGCGCGAGAAGCTGCCCGCGCCAACATCAACGTCAATTGCGTCTGCCCTGGCCCGACCGATACGCCATTGTTCGACGCATTCAAGGCGCAGTCGGCAGACGGCGCGAAGATCGCCGAAGGCCTCGCCCGCGCAATTCCGTTCCGCCGCCTCGGCCAGCCCAACGATTATCCCGGCATCGTCGCCTTCCTCGCTTCCGACGACGCGGGCTACATCACCGGCCAGGTCATCTCAGTCTCCGGCGGTCTCACGATGCACGGCTAGCAAGGGTGTCAGACCCTCCGGGTCTCACACCATGCACGACCTTTGATTATGTCCACGAAGCACACCGTCGCCTCCTGGTGTCAGACCCGGAGGATCTGACACCCCTTCACGGAGCACTCATGACCTACAACGACATCATCTATTCCGAAACAGGACCGGTCGCTCGGATCACGATCAATCGAGAGAAGGTCTACAACGCCTTCCGCGCCGAGACGTGCGAGGAGATGATCCACGCGCTCCAGCGCGCGGGCTGGAACAAAGACATCGGCGTCATTGTTCTGACCGGCGCTGGCGACAAGGCTTTCTGCACAGGCGGCGACCAGTCTTCGCACAAGGAAGGTGGCTACGGAGGTCGCGGCGCGATCGGCCTGCCCGTTGAAGAGGTCCAGTCGCTCATTCGTGATGTGCCCAAGCCCGTCATCGCGCGCGTCAATGGCTTCGCAATCGGCGGCGGCAACGTCCTCGTCACCGTTTGCGATCTGGCAATCGCGTCCGACAAGGCGATCTTCGGGCAAGTCGGCCCCAAAGTCGGCAGTGTCGATCCGGGCTGGGGAACGGCCTACCTCTCTCGCATCGTGGGCGAGAAGAAGGCCCGCGAGATCTGGTACATGTGCCGCCGCTACACGGCCGAACAGGCGCTTGCGATGGGGCTCGTCAACGCGGTCGTCCCGCATGACAAACTCGACGACGAGGTAGAACTCTGGTGCGCAGAGATTTGTTCGAAAAGTCCGACCGCAATCGCTCTCGCCAAGCGCTCGTTCAATATGGATACCGAGAATATTCGTGCGATTGGCGCGATGGGCTTCGAGGCTCTGGGGCTCTATTACCAGACGGACGAGGCGAAGGAAGGCGTCAATGCATTCAAGGAAAAGCGTCCGCCTGACTTCAGAAAGCACGTGAAGCGCTGATCGATCACCGGAAAAGACGATTGAGGCCGGCGTCGCGGAACGACACCGGCCTCTGCGGTCCTTCTATACATTGAAACTAGAGCATCATCCGACCAGACGGAATCGCTTTCGCTATTCGCTGGTCGGATAAAGATGCTCTAGATTCTAAAGATTAGAGCAGATTGATCCGATCATTCGATCGCCCCCGGCGATCGCGTATGATCGGATGCTGCTCTAGGAATTGAGCAACTTGTTCGTCCGCAGAATGGTGGTGAGACCATCCTTCAGCCGGGGGGGCAGAAAATTGAGCTTTTCCACCCTGTCGGCCACT
>CANJPN010000182.1 GCA_947475855.1 Bradyrhizobiaceae bacterium | reverse complement strand
CGCGCCGCTACATGAGCCTGGAAACGATGGCCGGCTTCTGCGATGATGCCACCGTCAGGCCGCCGGCAATCCCGGCCGCCTGACAATCCGAGCCGCGGCGCTCCGGATCATGCCTGTGGGCTTACACCACGTGTTGGGGCACTACCCGGCAAAAACCATCCACCGCAGCTGTTGGGCTTGGCGGATCTCTTCTCGTGAACGAGCCAGCCGCAAAGAGCACCTACCCATTGCGTGAATACGTTCGTGCCGCATCGCTTGCCCCCTGTCCGCCGGACCATCGGAAGACGGCTAGCCTGATTCCAATTCCGCGCGATGACAGTTGGATTGCAATTGGATGACGCCGCACGGGTCGGCCTCCCGCACGCATCTGTTCACGGTCGTGTCATGCACCCTGGATACGCACGGATGTCGTCCACATAACGCGTCGGGCTCTGATGATTACTCCCCTCTGGGCGCTCGGAATACTCGCAGGCGCGCTGCTGTCCATCTTGCTTCTGGCGAATTACTGCTTCCGCACTCCAGGACTATGGCCTTGCTCTCATGGAACTTGGCAAAGCCGGCTGTTCTGGCTCCTGTTCCGAACACTCAACGTCAGCGCACTCATCCTCGCTGCCGTCGACTTCAAGCCGATCGCAGAGCCCGACTTCATGCGGTTGGCGGCGGCTGCCGCAGCATTGATCGGCGGCATCTTCTATGTCGCGGGATGCGTGAAACTTGGCCGAACCAACCTCTACTGCGGCAACGAAGGCCTGGTCACCGCCGGCATCTATGCATGGTCGCGCAATCCGCAATACGCCATCGCCATGCCGTCCTACGTCGCTCTGGCGATTGCAGTACATTCTCCGTTACTGGCTTTTCTGGTCCCTCTGCTGATCGCAGTGTTCTGGCTGATGGCCGTTAACGAAGAGCCCTGGCTGGAAAGCGAGTACGGTGCGGACTACGTGCGATACAAGAGAGCCGTGCCGCGCTTCTATAATGTTCGCCGTCTGCGATTTCTCGTCTCGGCGTCTGCGGCTCGTTAACCGCTGCTTCCATCACGACGAGCCACTGTCACACGCTTGACAGGCGAGTCCGTCTTTGTCGGGCCATTGAAAAAGGGCCGGAGGTAGACATGCTGGACAGTTCTGGAATCGAGGCTGACGATGCTGCGCACAACATCGCGCAGCACCGCGCGATCTTCATCTCTGACATCCACCTGGGAACGCGAGCATCGCAAGCCGACGAGCTGCTCGAATTCCTGAAGCACAACGATGCCGAGACCATCTACCTCGTCGGCGATATCGTCGACTTCTGGCGCGTGAAGCGCGGACCAGTCTGGCCGCAAGCTCACAACGACGTTCTGCAGAAGCTGATGCGCAAGGTCCGCAAGGGCAGCCGCCTCGTCTATATCCCCGGCAATCACGACGAGGGCCTGCGGGACTACGCCGGCACGCATTTCGGCGGTATCGAGATCATGCAACAATGTGTGCACGAGACCGCAGACGGCAAGCGGCTACTCGTGATGCACGGCGACGAGTTCGATGTCGTCGTGAGAAATGCGCGCTGGCTCGCGCTGCTCGGCGACCATGGATACGAATTGGCGCTGTGGAGTAACACCCCTCTGAACTGGGCGCGACGGCGGTTAGGCCTCGGATACTGGTCGCTGTCCGGCTATCTCAAACAGCGTGTGAAGCAGGCGGTCAATTTCATCGGGGAGTTTGAGATGGCGCTCGCGTCAGAAGCCCGCCGCTACGGCGCCGACGGAATCGTCTGCGGGCACATCCACCGCGCGGCCGACCGCATGATTGACGGCGTCCGCTATTTGAATTGCGGCGACTGGGTCGAAAGCTGTACGGCGCTGGTGGAAGAACACGATGGCAGCATACGTCTGATCCAATGGCGCGAACACAGCCGGCCCGGCAAAGCGGTCGACGCCATCGCACATGCACAGCCCCTGCAGTTGCGCACAAGCTGAGGTCCCAATAAGCGCACTGACAGCGTTCCCCCTCACGCTGGTGCCCAAAATGACGGCCGCAACGGGGCAAGCCGCCGAAGATGAACACGCAGGTGTCGGCGCCTGGCTTTTTCCCCACGATCACGCTCGGGCGCCTCGTTCTTGTGCACCCACTCGCCCGCGTCGATTATCCGCGCAAGCAACCTCGTGTGCTGCCTATGGAAGACGTGGCAGGACTGCTCGGGGCCGCCGTCCGGCGCCCGTTCCCGTGCATCTGCACTCGCCCGCGGCTCCCGCCTGCGGGCTCAAACGGCGCTGTCGTTTTGACTACGTCGCCGCGCCGTGCCAATGGGCATGAAACGAAGTTTCACGAGGACGACGCTCATGCTCCCCGGCCCCGGCACGCTCTCCCACATCAAGGTGCTCGACATCACGACGTTCCTGTCGGGCCCCTATGCGACGCAGGTGCTGGGCGACATGGGGGCCGACGTGATCAAGATCGAGCAGATCACGGGCGACGACACGAGGAAGCTGCCGCCGAACTTCATCGCAGGCGACAGCGCCTACTATCATTCGATCAACCGGAACAAGAAGAGCGTGTCGGTCAATATGCGCGAGAAGGCGGGCCAGGATCTCGTGCGCCGGCTTGCGATGAAATGCGATGTGCTGATCGAGAACATGCGGCCGGGCGGACTCGCGAAATACGGCCTCGGCTACGACGCGCTATCTGCCCTGCATCCCAAACTCGTCTACGCGTCGATCTCGGGTTTCGGCCAGGACGGGCCGTATCGCGACCAGCCCGCCTACGACATGGTGGTGCAGGCGCTGTCGGGCGGCATGAGCCTGACGGGGGAACCCGATGGCCGACCTGTGCGGTCCGGCATCCCCATCGGCGATCTCGCGGCGGGGCTCTATTCGGTGATCGGGATAACGTCGGCGCTCGAAGCGCGCCACCGCACGGGCAAGGGGCAGTACATCGACGTCAGCATGCTCGACTGCCAGGTCGCGATGCTCTGCTATCAGGCGGCGTACTATCTCGCGTCGCAGAAGGTGCCGGGGCCGCAGGGGCGTGCGCACGAGTCCATTCCCACCTATCGCGCGTTCACCGCTGGCGACGGCCTCGACTTCGTGATCTGCGCCAACACCGACCGCATGTGGCGTTCGCTGTGCGAGGTTATCGGCCGCCACGACCTGCGCGACGACGAGAGGCTGGCGACGCGCTCAGGCCGCTACGACAACCGCTTCGAGATCTGGAGCGTGCTGGAAGCCGCGTTCAAGGCGAAACCCGCCGACGCGTGGGTGGAAGCGTTTCGCAAGGCGGAAGTGCCGGTCGGCGTCGTCAATCCGCTCGACCGCTCGCTGTCCGATCCGCAGGTTGTTGCCCGCGGTATGGTGCTCGATATTCCCGGCCCCGAAGGCGCGCACGTGAAGGTCGCTGGCAATCCGCTCAAGATGTCGGGCAATGATGGCGTCGAGCACCGCTTCCCGCCCAAGCTCGGCCAGGACACCCGCGATGTCCTCGCCGCAGAACTGGGCCTCTCGACCGACGACATCGACGCGCTGTCGAAAGCCGGCGTGGTGAAGGTTGCGTAGGTTGCGGTAAACGAAGCGCACCGCACCGTTCGGCGGCATGCCGGTGCGGTACGCGCAACCGCGCTACCACACCCTACTCTGCACCCTACTTCGTCACCTTGTCCGCGAACTCGCGCAGATACGACGCATACTCACGCGGAGCCTCGACCGGCGACAAATGCCCGGCCCCCTTGCACATGCGATAACTGCAGTTCGGGATCGCCTTCGACATCGCCTCGACTTCCGCCGGCGCGCTCGACTGGTCGTGCTCGCCGGCAATCGCCAGTGCCGGCACCTTCAGAGATTTAAGGCGCTCTGCATATCCCTGGCCCTTGATCGCGCGCCACGACCACGCATGCACGATCGGGTCGGCGTTGATCAGCCACTCGTACGCGCGCTGCACGTGTTCGGGATGCGCCTTCTTGTAGTCCTCGTTGAACCAGCGGTTCAGCGTGGTCCAGATCGGTCCGGGCATGCCGTTCTCGGCCGCAGCGGCGCGGGCTTCCATCACCTCGCGGATCTTGTCGTTGCGGAGATAGCCGGTGTTCGAGATGAAGATGCCGTTGAGAGCCTCGGGCGCCTTCACGCCGACGCCCTGCGCGATTTGCCCGCCCATCGAGCAGCCGCCGACGATCGCTTTGCCGCCGCCGATCGCGCGGATCATCTCGATCACGTCGTCGGAGAGGTCGTCCATGTCGAACGCCTTGCCGGGCACGTCGCTCTCGCCGTGGCCGCGCACCTCCATCGCGATACAGCGATAGCTGCCCTCCAGCTCGGCGATCACGCCGTCCCACATTTCCTTGAGACAACCGATGGCGGGAATGAGCACGATGACCGGGCCTTGTCCCCGCGTCTTGTAGCCGATTGATAATCCGTTCTTGAGGCGAAAACGCATGTCTAACTCCTTCATGGCGGCGTCAGACACTCCGGGTCTGACACCGATGCAAACGGTACCAAGTGAATGCAGACGTTGACGAAAGCGTCGTGGATGGTGTCAGACCCGCAGGGTCTGACACCTCCACCTCACCATTTCACGCCCGCGTCTCCCGGCATCAACGCCGTCACGCCGCCGTCGACGAACACGGCCGAGCCGTTGATGAAGCTGGCGTCGTCGGAGGCGAGGAAGCAGATCACCTTCGCCATGTCGGAGGGCAGGCCCGGCCGGTTGCCGCACAGGTTTGGCGTCGGCCGCGACGGATCGAACTCCTCTTTGCCGACCGGCGAACCGATCTTGTTGGGCACGGCCAGCACCACGCGGATGTTGTGCGGCGAAAGCTGGATCGCCATCGATCTCGTCAGGTTGGTCACGCCGCCCTTCGCGGTCGTGTAGGCGAGCGCGGTCGAGCGCCCGTAGAAACCCGACGTCGAACCCAGGTTGACGATCACGCCGCCGGCGCCCTGCTTGATCATCTGCCGTGCGGCAGCGCGGCCCATTATGAACGGCGACGTCAGCGTCACCTGCATCACGCGGTTCCATTCCTCCAGCGTTATCTCCATGATCTTCTTGTTGTCGGAGATCGCAACGTTGTTGACGAGGATGTCGACGCGCCCGAGCTTGGCAGCCACCTCGGCAACGAGCTTCTCGCACGCAGGCTCGTCGGCGACGTTGGCGACGAACGCTTCGGCCACGCCTTTCTCCGCCCGGATCTCGGCAGCGACAGCCTCGGCGCGTCCCTTGTCGAGATCGACGATGGCGACCTTCGCGCCCTCCTTCGCGAACAGCCGGGCGGTGTCCTCGCCGATGTTGCGGCCCGCGCCCGTGATGATCGCGACCTTGTCCTTGAGCTTCATTCGGTTTCTCCGGTGAATAATTCGTCGTCCGGCGCTGCAATCGCGGCGCCTTTCCTATTTGAGAAGGGCCTTCATCTTCTCTTGGTCGATAGACTTCATCAACTGATCGACATGGGCTGCGAGCGGCATCGGCAGCTTGATCTCCTGCGCGAGTTCCAGCGCCACGTCCATGTCCTTTTCAGCCCACTTGCCTGTCGACTTTCCCCAGCGGGCGAGCGACCAGTTTGCCCCGCTCGAGAACTTCAGCGCCTCGATCAGCTTTGGTACATCCGCACCGAGCTTCTTGGCGAATGACAACGCCTCGAAATTCGCAGAAATACACGACCACAGCAGCAGGTTGTTGATCATCTTGGCGATCTGCCCGCCGCCCGAAGCGCCGATGTGCATCACGTTGGCCGAGAAGCACGCGAGGACAGGTCGCGCCTTCTCCAACGCTTTCTCGTCACCGCCGACAAAGCACGTGCAGGTGCCATTGTTGGCCGCTTCCTGCCCGAGCACCACAGGCGTATCGAGCAGGGCCACCTGCTTTTCCAGGCAAAGCTTTTCGAGCGCACGCGCGGTGTTCGGATCGGTAGAGCTTGCAACGCAAATGACCGAGCCCGGCTTCAAGGATGCCAGAAGTCCCTCTTTGCCGATCACGTTCTCGACCTGTTCGTCGGTAGCCACCATGATGACGACCACGTCGGAAGACTTGCCGACGTCTGCCACGCTCGGGGCAACCTTTACGCCGATCCCTGCCGCCCGCTCGTTGCATTCGCGGGAGACGTCATAGCCCGTCACTTCGAAATCCTTCGCGAGCATATGGCGTGCGAATTGGTGCCCCATCGCGCCAAGCCCGATCATACCTGCTTTAACTTTGCTGGCCATTTCGCTTCCTCACTGACTCATCTCGCGGCCGGAACCTACACCAGCAAACTGTCTCGCGTCATCCCGGACTAGGCCTCTGCGATGAACCACCACGCATTCCGGCTGGAGCTTCCATGCTGCGACCGCTACGCTCGACGCCGACGTGCCGCGGCACGCCACATTCAACACCTGACGGATGAAAGCCATGAGCGACGCCCCGATTACATTGGCCATCGACCGCTACGACCGCCAGATCCCATTTCACGACCTCACAGTGAGGCTGCCGCCGGGGCTCGACCTCGAAGTGCTTCAGGTAGGCCAGGAGCAGGCGCAGCGCGAAGGCGCACACCGGCACGAACGCATGCTGCGCGATCGCGAGTTTGATGCCGCCGAAGTATCCCTCTCGTCCTACATCGCAGCCTGCGCGCGCGGCCTGCCGTTCACAGCTATTCCGGTATTTCCCAGGCGGCTGTTCAGCCTTGGCCAGATCTTCGTCCACCGCGACAGCGGCATCGCCCACCCTCGCGAGCTGGCCGGACGGCGCGTTGGACTGCAGTCGTTCCAGACCACGCTCGCGGTGCTCGCCAAGGGGGATATGGCCAGCGAGTACGGACTATCGTTGAAGGACGTGACGTGGGTGATGCGTGACGCAGAAACGGTCGAGGTGAAGCTGCCTCCGGGCTACACCTCCGAGCGTTTGGCGAAAGGCTCGAACATCATCGAGGCGCTGGCGACGAAACAGCTCGATGCGATCTTCTACTCGCGCACGCCTTGGCGCGATCCGGACCCGGCGCTGCCGATCCGTCGTCTGTTCGCGGATCCGCAGGCCGAGGAGAAACGCTATTTCACGCGCAACGGCTATTGGCCGATCATGCATCTCGTGGCGATCAAGACCGAAATCGCTGCGAGATGCCCGGAACTGCCGCGACAACTCATTGAAGCCTTCCGCAGTGCGGCCGAAATCGCAGACGCCTATGCCGATGATCCCGGCTGGTCGCGGTTCGCCTGGAGCAAATACGCCCGTGAGCGGGAAACCGAAGCGCTGACATCGAAGCTTTGGCCGCTGGGCGTTGCGTCGAACCGCGCGAACCTCGAACGCTTCATCGGCTACTCGTTCGAGCAGGGAATCATCGACCGCCGGCTGCTGGTCGAAGAGTTGTTTCACCCTTCGGTACATGCGACATGAGCATCAGGCCGAACGTCGCGCCGAGGTCGCGGCTTCGTCGACCTTCCAGCCCGCTCCGTCGCGCTCGACGACGACTTTGTAGGTCTCCGTCGCCGCGGCCGGGGTTATGTAACCTTCCGCGACGTCGGCCAGCACGAGAGCTGGATCGCGCTTGGCCGGATCACCCCAGCCACCGCCGCCCGGCGTCTCGAGCCGGAACACGTCGCCGGTCTTCAGCGGATAATCCGCATACCGCGTCGGCAACTGCTTCTCGGCCGGCGTGTCCGGATTGATGCGGATATCGCCGACGCGCCCCGTGCCGCCGCCGGCGAGCCCCTGCGCTGGTATCACGTGCTTTGCCGAGCGTATCGAGAACCGCGCCTCCGCCAGATTCTCGTACTCGCGCACGATCCCGAGCCCCCCACGATACGCGCCAGACCCCCCAGAGTCCGGTATCAGCTCGAAACGCTTCACGCGGGTTGGGAATTCGCTCTCGATGATCTCGATCGGCGCGATCTTGGCGTTGGATTGATTGACGTTGGTGCCCGACATGCCGTCGCGGCCCGAGCGCCCGCCGGCGCCCCCGCCGACGATCTCGTATTGCACGTAGCCCTTACCGGATGTGGTCGAGCGCCCGCCTATGATGATCGAGCGCGATGAGCAACCATCCGCCCGCGCCCGCGACGGGACGAGCGAGCCGAGCGCCTCGAAGGCCCCGTCGACCACAGCGTGGATCGTCGGGTTGTAGGTGTTCACCGGCGCAGGGAACACCGGATCGCAGATCGACGCGCGCCGCACCTTGATGTCGATCGCGCGCAGCACGCCCGCGTTGATCGAGATGTGCGGATCGATCAGCGAGATCACGCAGAACGCAGCCGCCGCGTGCACCAGCGGCGGCCGGATGTTCGCCGGCCCCTTCGTCTGGTCGGCGCTGCCGGTGAAATCGAACAGGATGCGGTCGCCGCGCTTCTCGACGACCACGTGCACACGTACGGGCTTGCCCAATTCGACGCCGTCGTCGTCGATGAACCGCTCCGCTTCGTAGCGGCCGTCTGCCCATTCCGAAATCGCACCACGGATCTTGGCCTCCGACGACGCCATCAGATCACGGCCGGCGGCTTCGAACTTCTCGATGCCCATCTTCGTCGCAAGCTCAGCGAGCCGCTTCTCGCCGAGCCGCCCCGCACCGAGTTGCCCGCGGATGTCGCCCAGCACCAGCTCCGGCGTACGCGAGTTCGCCGCGATGATCCGCTCCACGTCGCCGTAGGGCCGGAAGTCGCGCTGATAGCGCACCGCCGGCAGATGCAGGCCCTCGTTGTACGTCTCCCGCGCCGAGCCCGAGCACGAGCCGGGGACCGGTCCGCCGATGTCGCTCTTGTGCGCGATCGACGCGCAGAACCCGATGTGCCGCCCCTCGTGGAACGCGGCCGTGAGAACGGCCATGTCGGGCGCGTGAGGACTGCCGCCGTCGTAGGGGTGGTTGATCAGGAACGCATCGCCCTCGCGGATGTCCCCGCCGTAAGCCGCGATGATCGCGCGGCAGCACGCCGGGAACGCGCCCAGATGCAGCGGCAGCACCACGTGCTGCGCGATCACGTCGCCCGCCGTGTCGATCAGCGCGCACGACGCATCCTGGCTCTCGCGTATGATCGTCGAGTAGCCCGTGCGGAACAGCGAGTTCTGCATCTCGCGCACGATGCCCGAGAGCGACGCGCGCGCAACCTCGATGTCGACGGCGGAGATGGGACGGGGGGGTGTGGCTGGTGTCATGTCGGGTTATTGTCGTTCGAGGGCTGATATCGGTTCCAGGAAGGTCGGAAAGATCTCGCGCCCGTGTATGGCATTGCTTGTTCCGGGCATGCAAGAAACTCGGCGTGGCTGACCATTCCGTTACCCGTCCACGAGTGGCAAATCTAGACGACAGGCTTGCGCAGGCATGCTGAGCGTGCAACAAATATGCATATAAAATATGACGTTGCGCAGGAGTATTTTCATGCTTGCTCGCTCGTTTCGAGGCCACGGAACATTCTTCTATCTGGCTCGGGAGAGCCTGGCGAAATTCGCCGGCGACGGAGACAAGCTCGCGAGCGCCGTCAAGGCGGCCGACATGCAGCACGCCTGGGTCCGATTGCATGATCACGAAATGAAGATGGAGCCTGAGCAGCCGACGACGCAACTTGTCGATGCTCTCGTCAAAGCGAATATCGCTGTGGCCGGATGGGGATTTGTGCGAGGGGAAAATCCCCTGGCTGAGGCCAAGGCGGCCGCAGGCTTCATGAAGAAGTTCAATCTGCAGCACTACGTCGCCGACATCGAACAGGACGAGCACGACTCCAGGTGGACGAAGGCGGGGATTGCCACGTTTCTCATGGAGTTGCGGAAGGCGCTGCCGGCCGGCGCGCAAGTCCTCGTGAGCAGCTATCCCTACATCAGGGTAAAGCACCCCGAATTAATGAAAGCGGCCGCACCACACGCCGATGGTTTCGCCCCACAGATCTACTGGGTGAACCACCCACAACCCTACATGCTGGTGAAGTCGGCTCTACCGCCAAATCCGAGCCGGCAATACGACGCTGTGAAAGATCTCCACGACCCACTGGCCTACGCCGACCTCTGCCTCGACTGGTGGCGCGCGACAGTGGGGAGCGGCAAGCCGCTGATCATGACAGGTCAGGCCTATTGGGAAAGCGGATTTGCGAGGTCCGACGCGGAGGCGAAGCTCGATCTGTTTCTCGCCGGGTATTCCAGGTGGCAGAGCATAGCGGGCATCAACTGGTGGCACTTCGGTCATCAGAAGAACCTCGCCGGGAACGGAGCGATGACTCAGTCGATGCTTGCCTCGATTGGGAAGGCGAAGCTGGCGGGCAAGCCATTCCAGGTTGTTTGAAAACCAGCAGTTCCGACAGATCAGCAGTTCCGACAGATATCGCGTCACGCCGTCGTCGTGCAGTTGTCAACCCAACCGAGGAGCCAGTAATACCGTCCCGCCTATGAACTGACGCACTCGATGATCCAGGGATAAGAGCACAGGGACATCAATCGACCGTGCTCGTTGATCAAGCGTTGCCAGGCATGGCAGGCGGCGTCGATGATGGCATCATAATCCTCGAGCAGGCGGTG
>CANJPN010000181.1 GCA_947475855.1 Bradyrhizobiaceae bacterium | reverse complement strand
GTTGCGGAGAGATGCTGACGGCCGGTATTTTCTCGTAACGCCGGCAGAAAAGGTCGATGTCATCGTCGAAGATGCGCCGTTCACGGCCGTCGAGTTGCAGGTCGACGGCGAAGAGGCGGCGCAGACGCTGACGTTTCGGACGAATGTCGAGGATGTCGTCGTCTGCGGTGCGCAAGCGCCGCTGCGATTCGAGATGGAAGTGGGAAGCGGGGGTCTGAAGCCTTATGTCCTTGTGAGGGGTCGGCTCGAAGCGCTCGTATCGCGGGCACTCACCTATGACCTCGTCGAATTGGCGGTGCCGCGGAGCAAGGCCGAACCCGATCGCCTTGGGGTTTGGAGCGGCGGACAGTGGTTCGAACTTGCACCCGCAGCCGGCAGTGCGACGTAGTTCGGAATCAGTCGTTGCGAACTTCCGCGATGCTTTCTCGCCGAGCCTGAGGGGCACTCGAAAGCCGCGTGTGCGTATATGCCGATACGAAGCTCAGCGCGACAATCGCCAAGCCGCCGGCCAGGAATACATGGTTGGCGGCCCAGTCGTCCTTGATGCTGTTTATCTTTCCGGACAGAAGCAGGAACGCCAGTCCCCCCAGCGCAGCGGCGCCATGCAGCACGGAGAGCCACATCGCCTTCGTCAGCGCCTCCGGGGTTCGAAGGCGGCTGTCCGGCTGGACGAGAAAGTGGACATAGAATTGGATGAACCAAGCGATGAGGGCCATGCCTGCACCATACTGAAGACCATGCTGCCAGCGCAGCGGTGTCAGCTTGTAGGACATGAAAAGCGCAAGCGCGCCCCACAGATAGCCCAGCGCCAAAAGGCGGGAATTGCGAATAGCGGCCTCGACGGCAGCTTCGTCGGAAGGCCCGAAACTGCCGAGGCGCCAGAACCCCGAATTCATTTCGACCGCCGAAGCGATCAGCGCTACCGCAAACAAGCCCGCGGCAATGCCGGTAAAGCCCGGCAGATCCTGCGTGATGCCCGTCACCATACCGGCGACGCTCGCGACAATCGCCGCGAGGATACAGGAAAAGTGTTTTGCCAGGGGCATTTCGCTCGACCTCATCCACGAATGCCGGCCCATCAGCCGGTATTCGCCCCACCCCGACTTCCGGCTGTCCGAATTTACGACCGCCGCGCCCTGAAGAGCGTTACCCGAGAGCTTCCATGCGCTGCCGAGCGGCCCGGTATAGTGCGAGCGCAGGTCGAGCACAAACGCAACTTCGGGCGAGCCGACTTTGGACACGTCCCTTCGCAGGCGGTCAGTGTTGCTTGTTTTTCAAGGCGTAGCCCGTAATGGCAGCCAGCGACACGGCACCGAAGAAGAAAACATTGTTGGCCGCCCAATCGGTAAAGCGCGGATTGAGGAACCGGACCATCTTGCCGTCGACGAGAAAACCGACGATTGCAGCGATCATTCCGACAAGCATGATCTTGGCCAACCAATTGCCGAGCTTGAGCAACGCCGCGTCGTCACGGCCGGCGTCGGCGTCACGCTGCAACATGTTGGCGAAGATCAGACTGGCGGCCGACAGCACCAATGTAGCGACGGTGAAATGCAACCACTCGCGCCAAGTCAGAATTCCAGTGGCATACACGGTCAGCAGGCAGGCTGCGCCCCAACCCCAGACATATCCAACATAGCGTGACGTGGTAGCTGCGATGGCACTCTGCCGCGCACCCGCCTCGCGCAAAGCAGTATTGGCCTTGAAGAAGCTTGCCGCGAAGCTGACCGCTACAAGCGCCGCAAGCCCCATGTGAGCATAGGCCATGTGGACCCCATCGCCGCGGCGGGACACAAAAATGATCATCAGGACGACGCTTGCGACCAGCGAAATTGCACTGATGACCATGGATGATCCCCCTTCGTTTCGGATGCGATTCAAGTTTCCGCGAAACTAGCCGAGAAGGCCGAACGCCACACTAGTCGCGGGGGCACAATCCCTGTTTTTCGATCTCTTGCGCAAGCGCTTCCGCGGCCCATACGTGGCCTTGCGGATTCCAGTGCGCGTCGTGACGCCATTGCGCATCAGCTATCGTCCCACCCTTGGCAGCTATATGGGCCTTCAGCGAAACGTAAGGGACACCACGCTCGGCGAGAACCTGCCTTAGTCGGTTTTCCTGACGGTCCCACAACTCATGGGTCCCGAGCACCAGAAGCCGCGATCCGTCCTGGGCCGCTCGGCGGCGGTATTCCTCGATAGCGAAACTCGTGAAACGCAGCGCCTGCAGGAAAGCTGCCGGCAGCGGGTCGGGTTCTTCGAACATGCCGTCGATCGTAGGCGCCGTTACAGGATCCCAACCCTCCAGCAGCCGCGCATCTTCCGGCACGATCTTCGACAGTGCCGCGATCCTGGCCGCGATCCGCGATCCGAACGTCGGCTCGCGCCCCATCCACGCCGCGACTGCAGGATACTGCAAGGTGAGCTTCGCGTAGAGCCAGCGATAGAAGCGGCTCGATTTGTGCAGCGTGCGATGGAGGAACGGCCGCTCGTCCTCGGCGGCGGGCAAGCGGTGCTTCATCCAATTGGGATCGATCGGCTGCAGCTCGATGACGCCGTTCTTCTCCCGCGCGAACGTACGGGGGGCGTGGGCCGGGTGCCAGCCAACGCGGATCGATTCCAAAAGGGTCGAGTTGTTCGCGAAGTCATTGGAAACGAACACCAGAACGATGACATCCGGTTTGCGTGGGCGGACAAACGCCTCGAGATAGGCAAGTTGATTGAGCTGCCCTGTGCCGGAGATGCCGAAGGCCATTGTCTCGACGGGTTTTCCACTCCGTGACGCCTCGAGAAGTTTCTGAAGCTGAACATGAACTTTTTGCCGGATCGGCACCTGGGCGGCCTCGACGATACTGTCGCCGATAAAGGCTACGCGGCAGACACCTGGAGCCTTTGCAATCGGCGGAAGCGGCCGATCGAGGAAACCGGCCTCGTTGCTTTTCTCCTCGACATGGAAATCGAGGCCGTTGGTCAGGACAACGCGCGCATTCGGCTGAAACGTAGTGCCAACGGCCGGGTTCTGGACGAGCGGCCAGACCGTCTTGTCCTTGGGCGGGAACAGTCGCGCCCACCCTTCGAGCACGAGGTAGAGGACGAGCACAGTCCCAGCGAGTTGGAGGGCGACAAGTTTTACGCTGCGCCACATTAGGGCTGGGCTCCGTGCAGGCATACCGAACACCGGACATTCACAAGTCCTGTCCGCTTTCCGGATGGGTACGCTATCTCGAAAAGATCCGCTGCCTGTCCGAAAGGCAGATGCGCGGAGATCTGCTGCTATCTCCAGCATTCCGGGCGCATCTGCGATCCGAAGCTGGTTTCGCTCGCGAATGCGCTTGACTGGCAACACTGAGCCACGGCCAAATCGCAGGTGCAGCGGGGGAACCATTTTCGCACGCCCCAGCGGCTCAAGGGGCACCGCCATGGCAGATCACGTTACTGGGCCACTCTATTACGAACGGGCGGGCCGCGCCGGACCGGTGATGGCTTTTGTGCATCCAAACCCGATGGATCAATCCTGCTGGATGTTCCAGACAGCGCAGATGTCGACCTGGTTTCGCTGCATCGCGATCGACCTGCCTGGATACGGGCGCTCGCCGAGCGCAGTCGAAGGCCTGAAAATGCAGGATGTCGCGCAGGCGTGCTGGGAAGCCGTCGATGCGGCGCTGCCAGGTGAAAGTGCCATCCTCGTGGGCTGCTCTATCGGCTCGGCGCTGGTGCCGCATATGTATCATCTCAGGCCTGAGCGAACCCGTGCGATGGTGCTGTCGGGCACAGGTTACAATCCGGAAAAGGCGTTCATTCCACGACGGATAAAGGCCTACAAGGAACGCGGCATCGACTACCGTTGGGACTACACGTTCGAAGACTTCAGCCCTGCATTCCGTGCGACGCCGATGGCGAAGTTCTTCGCAGACATGTTCGCTGAGCGAAATTCGACGGGCGACCTCGGCACGATCATACGGCAATTCGAGGCTTATCAGGCGCCCGAAGCACCCGACCATCATTCCAGTATTTCGTGTCCGGCGATCATTCTCACGGGCAGCGAGGACGGGACGCACCCGTCGTCGTTCGCTCTGCAAGCGCGCATTCCCGGCTGCGAATTGAAGATCCTGCACGGGGCTGGGCATGCCTGCCAGATCGAGCAGCCTTGGCTGTTCAACAGCCTGATGATCGACTTCCTTAGGAAGCATCGACTGTTCCCAGACGCACGCCCGTAGTCCCCAAAAAAACTGACTTAGGAAACGCTCGAGTAACTTTCTGGCCGGATGCCTCTCATCACCGGAGATCGAACGTCATGCATGGTCGCCGCATCGTCAGCTTCATAACGCTCGCCGTTTCGCTCATCCTCGCGTCAGGTGGCGTGGTCATTGCGCAATCTTACCCAACGCGCTCGGTTAAGGTCATTGTTGCGACGGCCGCGGGTGGCTCGACCGACATCGCTGCTCGCATCGCTGCGCAGTGGCTTCAAGATCGTCTCGGCCAGTCATTCGTGGTCGAGAACCGGCCAGGCGGCGCGAACAACACGGGGACGGAATACGCGCTGCGGTCCGCGCCTGACGGCTACACCCTGTTCGTGGCCAACTCGGTCAACACGATAAACCAGACATTCTACGAGAAGCTGCCGTTCACGTTCACGACGGACAGTACGCCGATCGCGGGCGTGATGCGGTCGCTTGTCGTGATGCAAGTTCATCCTTCGGTGCAAGCCAAGACGGTTGCCGAGTTCATCGCACTGGCCAAGGCTGCACCCGGCAAGATCGTGATGGGGTCCGGTGGTCTTGGAGCTACGGGCCATGTGGCGGGCGAGTTGTTTCAGATGATGAGCGGGACGAAGCTCAATCATGTGCCCTATCGCGGTGAAGCGCCGGCACTGACGGATCTCTTGGGCGGGCATGTGCAGGTTGCGTTCACGACGTTGACGTCGTCGATCGAGTACCTGAAGGCGGGTACACTGCGGCCCCTCGCAGTCAGCACCGCTACGCGATCACCTTCACTGCCGGATGTCCCCGTGATGGCGGATTCGGTGCCGGGCTACGAGGCAAGTTCGTGGAGCGGCCTGCTCGGGCCGAAGGGCATCCCCGACGACGTGGTGCAGAAGCTCAATCGAGAGATCAATGCCGCCCTCGCAGACGCAACGATCCAGAAGCGATTTGCGGATATCGGCGCGGGTACATTCCCGATCACGCCGGCCGAATTCGGTCAGTTCCTCGTCGCGGATACGGAGAAATGGGCGCGAGTCATCAAATTCTCCGGCATGAAGGCGAACTGAACGAGCGCGCCCAGCGCCAGGACATTACTACTCTTGGAGTGCCGCCCACATCTGTCGGTCGCGCTCGGCAGTCCAAATACGCGGGTGATCGATGCCGGAGGCTTCGTCGAAGGCGCGCGAGACGTTGAAGGGCAAGCAGTGCTCGTAAATGGCCCAAGTGGAAAATTTTGGATCCATCACAGCGCGGGAAGCGGCCATCGTCTCCTTGAGCGTGCGGCCCTTGGCAACTGACTCGACGGCGGCGCCGTAAAGCGTTTCGACGAAATCGCGGGTGCCATCGATGCCGGCGCGGACCTTTTCAGCGCCCACCAGCGCATCGCCACGCCCGGGCACGAGCGCCTTGGGACGGAAGCCGCCGATACGATCGAGCGTGCGCGGCCAGTCGGCGAGGTGGCTGTCGCCGCAATAGCAGGCGGAATGGTATTCGACGATATCGCCGGAGAACATGACACCGGCATCCGGTACCCAGGCGATCGTGTCGCCGGCCGTGTGCGCGCGGCCGGCATGGATGATCTCGACCCGGCGCTTGCCCAGCCACAACGTCATCGAGCGGGCGAACGTCAACGTCGGCCAGGTCAGACCCGGGGGGATCGACTCTTCGCCACGGAACAGGCGCGGGAAGCGGCCGATCTCGGAGGCTTTGTCCTCTTCGCCGCGCTCCACGATCATGCTCCGCGTCGCTTCGCTGGCGATCACCTCAGAGGCTTGGAAGGCCGACGCTCCGAACACCCGGACAGCATGATAATGCGTTAGCAAGACATGCTTGATCGGCTTGTCGGTGACTTTGCGAATGTGAGCGATGACGTCGTTCGCCAGCAGCGGCGTCGCCTGCGCGTCGATCACCATGACGCTGTCGTCGCCGACGATGACACCGGTGTTGGGATCGCCCTCCGCCGTATAGGCATAGAGACCCGGGCCGATCTCGGAGAACGAGACCTTCTTGTCCGCAGTGTCGGCAGTCGAGGCGAAATCGGCCATGGCGGTCTCCGTTGCAGGCTGAGTATTCTAGCCGAAGCCCACCTGGATCGGCGAAGGCAAAGTCATCAGGCCTTATGATGCTCTGCCCGGCATGATGCTCTGCCCGGCGTATGACAAATTTCACGGTTTCAGCTCACTCACGCCGCCTTTCCGCAAACGTGAGGTTTTATCCCGGTCTACATGTCGTCCTCGATGGAGCCGATGAATTCGAGGCGGTTGCCGAAGGGGTCATTGCAGAAGAAGCGGCGCAGACCTTCGAGGTCGTCGGACCATTCGACCGCTCCGCCGCTCTCTTCGATGCGCTCGGCAAGCTCGTCGATGCCGATGACGAGGACGGAAGGATGCGCCTTGCGGGCAGGGCGAAAATCCTGCTCGACCCCGCAATGGATCTGAACGGCAGCTCCGTCGCCGCCCGCGAACCATGCGCCGCCCCGGCCGGCAAGCGCGGCTGGTTTCGCCAGCTCGATCATGCCGAGAACGTCGACATAGAACGCGCGGGCCTTGTCTTCCTCACCGGGAGGCATCGCGACCTGGACGTGATCGAGCGCGACGAAATTGGTACGTGCGAAAGTCATGGCTCCAAGCCCCTGCTTTCGATGTTGTGGGTGGTCAGGCAAATTGGCATCGCTGACGGTATGCCTGCATCACGGTGCATATTTCTGAACGGTATTCTCGATTGCGCCGAAAATCGAGTGTCCGTTCGTGCCCTTCATCTCGATGCGAACCACATCGCCGAATTTCAGGAACGGCGTTTTAGGCGCACCTTCGAGGATATGCTCCACCGTGCGGACCTCGGCAATGCAACTGTACCCGAGGCCGCCTTGCGATACCGGTCGGCCGGGCGTGCCACCGGGACCCTTGTTAGACACGGTACCCGATCCGACAATCGTGCCGGCGGAAAGGGGCCGCGTCATGGCCGCATGGGCGACGAGCTGTCCGAAATCGAATGTCATGTCGTTGCCGGCGTTCGGGCAGCCAAAAGGCTTGCCATTGATCGACAACAGCATCGGAAGGTGGAGCTTGGCGTCTTTCCAGGCGTCGCCCAGTTCGTCCGGCGTGACAGCGACGGGCGAGAATGCGGTCGGCGGTTTGGAATGCAGGAAGCCGAAGCCTTTGGCCAGCTCCGGGGGCACGAGATTGCGCAGCGAGATGTCATTCACCAGCATCACCAATTTGATGTGACTGCGGGCTGATTTCGCGTCGATACCCATCGGCACGTCGTCGACGATCACTGCGACCTCTCCTTCGCAGTCGATGCCCCATGCCTCGTCTGCCAGCACGACCGGATCGCGAGGGGCGATCATCACATCGGAGCCGCCCTGGTACATCAGGGGGTCGACGAAAAACGATTTCGGCACTTCGGCGCCGCGGGCCTGCCGCACCAGTTCGACATGATTTAGGTAGGCAGATCCATCAACCCACTGATAGGCGCGCGGCAAGGGGCTCGCAGCCTCGCGCTCGCGGAACCGCTCGTCTGCAGTCGTGCCGTGTTCGAGCGTCTCTGCAAGGGCGCGCAACTGCGGCTCGACGCGACTCCAATCATCGAACGCGGCCTGCATCGTCGCGGCAACTGGCGCGGCAGATACGCAGCGGGTCAGATCCTTCGAGACGACGACGAGCTGTCCGTCCCGGCCACCCTTGAGCGATGCGAGCTTCATACTGCGGTCCTTTCAGGCAATGGATGCGTTTGCGGAGCCGATCGTAAGCCCCAAGTGCAAGATTGCAACGCCGCCGCGCAAGAAAGGGTCCGGCATTGCTGCCGGACCCCCTTAATTCTTCGTGCGGCGCACTTGCGCAGTGTTGCGTTCGCGGCCTCGCAGAGCAGAAATTGCCTAGATACGCTCAGGCGCGGCGCGCGTTGCCCGGTTGGCTATGCGCGTGCGTCTCGGCCACGACGGCATCGCCTGCATTGCGCCCAGAGATGAGCCAGTAGACCCAACCACCGGCAAGGCCTGAGCATAGGTAAGCGATGGTCGCGTACTGGTTGACGATCGAGTTAGGGCCGTTGGTCTCACCAGAATAGAGCGCGATGAAGCCGGCGATCGCGATCGCAATGCCTGCGAGGGCGTAATAGACCCAGCTGCGGATGCTTTGCCACTCACCAATGGCGGCTGCTACGAGCGCGAACGGCGCTGAAAAGACGGCGCTGTGCGTGGCAGCCAACAGAACCTGCTCAACGCTCCATGACAGGCGGTCCGGATCGTCGGTCAAGACATCGTTCGGCGTAGCAAAACCGAGCTGGATCAACGCACCTGCGATGCAAGCCAACGCGAAACCAATGAGGACGCGCAACACCGACGTAATCATACCATTTCCTCCACGACCCAAAACTCTCAATCCCGTTTTCTGAACCTAGCCCGGGATCGCAAGGGGCTCAATGGCGGTCACAACACTTCCTTAACCCCGTTGTCAGAGGCCGCGGGCAGGATTGGCCAAGCCGTGTGCTCACGGGGGGTATCAGGCGTTCCTACCCGCTAGGAACCAATAGACCCATCCGCCAAGAAATCCTGCGGTAGCAAAGACTTGCCAGACAAGCGTCGGGGGAACTATCGACGAGATCGAGGCGCCCGGCATCGCCTGTCCGTAACGGGCCAGAAGTGGGACGGCCGCGAACGCCAGGCCACCCCCTACAATGTAGTAGAGCGACGATCGGATGCGGGCGACCTCACCCAAAACGACGACGAGGACTGCCGGAACAATCGTCAAACCAGACATCAGGACTTGCCCCTGACGGAGCAGGTCGAAGATCGCACCGAGCGAAGCGGAATCCGGCCCGCGCCCGGCCATGGCTTCGACAACCCGCTCTTTGGCGATGAAGACGAGAAAAAAAACAGTCCCGGCGGCCGAGATCACGAAAGCAAGCGGCACCCAGACGAGGCGGCCAATGGTCGAGAAGAACATGATCGAATCCTCGCAAAGTGCGCTGTGCCCATGAACGCGGGACGCTACTCCGCCTTTTGCAGCCAAGGTCACCGAACTCGAGCTAGACCCCCGGTTCAGGCTCGCCGGCGGCGCGCTCGCTGGCCCTGAGCTTGATGCTATCGGAGCGAAGCTGCCCGCAGGCTGCCAGGATATCGCGACCGCGCGGCGTCCGCACCGGGCTCGCATAGCCTGCGTTGTTGATTATTTCGGCAAAGCGCTCGATCTGGCCCCAGTCCGAGCACTCGTAGTCCGTTCCCGGCCAAGGATTGAACGGGATCAGGTTGATCTTCGCAGGTATACCTGACAGCAGTTTGACGAGCGCGCGGGCATCGGCGGCGCTGTCATTGACGCCTTTCAGCATCACATATTCGAATGTGATGCGGCGCGCGTTGGAGACGCCTGGATAGTCGCGACAGGCCTGCAAAAGCTGGGCAATCGGATACTTCTTGTTGATGGGCACCAGCTTGTCGCGCAGCCCGTCGTTGGTCGCGTGCAGTGAGATCGCGAGCATTGTGCCGGCCTCGTCGCCCCAGCGTGGGATCTCGGGCACGATACCGGACGTCGACAGCGTGATGCGACGTCGCGAAAGCGACAAGCCTTCGCCATCCGACGCGACTTCCATGGCGCGGCGAACATTGTCGAAGTTATACAGCGGCTCGCCCATGCCCATCAGGACGATATTCGTAATCTTGCGATCGGCAACCGGCAGAAGTCTGCCGTCACCCGGCGGCGTGGCGCCCGGCCAATCGCCGATGCGATCGCGCGCCAGCAGGATCTGCCCGACGATCTCGTGAGCTTCGAGGTTGCGAACCAGCTTCTGAGTGCCGGTGTGGCAGAAGGAGCAGTTCAGCGTGCAGCCGACCTGCGAGGAAATGCACAGCGTCCCGCGGTCCATCTCAGGGATATAGACGGTCTCGATCTCGGGGGCGCGGACTTCATGTCCGAGACGCGGCAGGCGAAGAAGCCACTTGCGCGTGCCATCAGTCGAGACCTGCTCGGTGACGATTTCCGGACGATCAAGGGTAAAGCTCGCCTCCAGCTTGGCACGAAGCTCCTTCGACACGTCGGTCATAGCAGCGAAGGTGGAGACGCCGCGGACGTAGAGCCAGCTATAGAGCTGATTGACGCGCATTCGCGTCTGCTTGGCCGGCACGCCGATTTTGTCGAGCGCAGCCGCCAGCGCAGTGCGATCCATGCCGGCGATCGTTGGGCGGGCGATGGCCGGCAGCGCAGCGGCGTCCGCCGCGGGAGCTGCACTGCGCGGCGTGTTGTCCAGAACAATTGTCAT
>CANJPN010000180.1 GCA_947475855.1 Bradyrhizobiaceae bacterium | reverse complement strand
TAGAACGCGGCCATCACGACGAGCAGCATGAGGCCGCCAGCGGTGCCTGCGACGATGCTGAAATAGGCGGTGAAAAATGACGCCGCGCACAGCCCGATGAAGAGCCAGATGCTCGTATCGGGCGTGCCAAGAAATGCGGTTTCCATGCCGTGCGGCCTCGCTCGTTCATCAGCCTGGCAGCGCCAGCGGCGATCTCAAAATCGTGGGGAAATTTCCGGCGCAGATCAGCACGCGCCGTAGTTGCCTGCAAACACGGCTTGCGCCTCGTTCATCCCTTCCGTGCGACGAGGGCTCGCAGAAGGATGTCGACCTCGCCTGCTCGATGGTCCCAGCTATGTGCGAGGGCGACTGCGTCTAGGCCACGTTTGCCCATGGCCCTTGCGGCCGCTGGATCGCGGGCGAGACCGGCGACAGCGCGGGCAAGGGCCGCAGCGTCGTCCGGTGGTACGACAATGCCGCAATTGTTGTCCCGGACGAATTCGGCTTGTGTCGGGTAGTCGGTTACGATGACCGGAAGGCCGGCTGCCAATGTCTCGAACAGCTTGAGCGGCGCTAAACCTGTACTGGCCCGACCGGACACATCCACGATCGGCACCAGGCCGGCCAAGGCGGAGACGATCAGACCGGGTACACGCTTGTAGGGTTGACGGCCGATGTAGCGAATACGGGAGTTCCTGGCTGCCGCGTCTTCGATCACGGGACTGTCTGCGCCAGCACCGATGATCAGAAGGTCGACGTTCTCGGGCCACTCGGGATGCTCGATCGCATCCATCATCATTCGTGCGCCATGCCAAACGGCGAGAGCGCCGAAAAATACCACGAACATGTTCTGGGTGATGCGCTCGGGCGGCGTCTCCGGCGTGAACATCTGGGTATTGGCGGCATTCGAGATCAGGGCGACATCGGCGCGGCCGCGTTCGCCTTCGAGCCAGTGTTTCAGGTTTGCGGTGACCGAGACAACGGCATCGGCCTGGCGATACTGCCAGCGCTGCATCGCGACGAACAGCCTGAAGAAGGCGCGCGTGTTCGGATGCGCAATACTGATATCGGCATAGGGGCCGTTGCATTCGTGTACGACGGCGATGCCGCGGCGCCGGGCTAGCCAGGCGATCGGGAACAGCAATGGGTTTGACCGACAGTAAATGGCGTCGACTTTGCCCAGTTGGCGCCAGGCACGCCAATTGACCGCTGCGATCGCCGATAGCCTACGGAAAACACCGGGGCGCGTTTCTTGGTGGTCGTATGTCGGGGCCAGCAACTGCGTCTGCCAGCCGCGCCGGATGAGGCCCGATTGGATTTCCGTCACGTGCACGTGTGCCGCCGCGCCCTCAGCGAGGGATTCGGCAGTCACGTAGAGCATCGTGAGTGGGCGGTCAGTCAATGGGCGGGCTCGGAAGGGTTCATTTCAATCTATTCTGGAGCCGTCCACAACATGCTGAACATTGTTACGCCGGGTCCAGGCCACGAGGCTTATAACGCGCCAACCCCACGATTGCCACGGCCGCGAGCCGGTAGCCATTTGCAGGAGTTGCTTTCGCATATTGGAATAGTCGAGGAAAGGGATGCTGTCGGGATCTGTCTCCGACAACTCGTTTTCGATCCACCCTGCGGCGGAATTGAGCCACTTTGCCTCTGGTGTCGCGAAGCCGATCTTGTCGCGGCGCTCTAGAATGGGTGCGGGCACAAGGCCTCGCAGGGCTTCCCGAAGGACGGATTTGGTGGTTCCGCCGTCGTCGACGAGCAGTTCGGGAGCAAGGCGGCTGGCCAGATCGGCGACTGGAACATCCAGGAACGGGACGCGTGCTTCGATCGAAAAGGCCATTGTATTGCGGTCTTCGTAGCGCAAAAGGCCCGGAAGGACGTCATGTTCCAAGCTCGTCTGGAGACGGTCCAGCAGCGCCAGACGACGCGGCTGGCGAGGGCGATGGCTTTGGTGCGCGTGAGCGGCCAGCCAGTCCGGGGCGATGAGCCCCTGGGGGCCATGACGCGCCTCGGCCGAACGTAGAAGGGGGGCGATGCCTGGAAGATCGAGGCTCGCCAAGGTGTGGTAGAGGGCCGACGGCAGCCGGATCCCTGGCATGCGCGATATTGCCGCGAGTAGTTTCGCAGCTCGCAGAGGTTCTCCCATGGCCAGCAAACCGGCGATGCGGGCACCGAGGTAGAAGCGGTAGCCGGCGAACAGCTCGTCGCTACCCTGGCCGTCGAGCAGGACCTTGATGCCGGCGTCGCGTGCTGCAGCAGCAACCCTGAATTGGGCATAGATGCTGGTCGAACCGAAGGGCTCGCCCTGGCACTGGATCAGGCGGTCGATGTCGGCGCGGAACGTGTCAGCGCTGGCCTGCACCTCGTGAGAGATGGTTTGGGCATGGTTGGCCATCAGGCGAATGTAGGCGGTCTCGTCGAGCGGATCGCCGGGGCTGACGAAGCTGAACGAATGGATGTCGGCCGAATGCCCGAGAAGTTGGCGCGCCACGGCCACGATGGCGGATGAATCGATACCGCCGGACAGCATGGCGCCCAGGGGAACATCAGAGCGCAAATGCAGGCGCATACTGTCGAGGAACCGATCGCGGACGAGGCTGACGGCTTCGTCGCGATTCGTGATCGATGCGTCGTAGGTCGGGCGCCAATAGCGTTTTGGCTCTACGGCGAGATGTGGGGCGTCCAGCGACACAATTGCGAAATGGGCCGCGGGCAGGCTCTGGATGTCCGTGTAGAAGGTCGTGGCCCCCGCGTCTGCGACACCCCGCACGAGGAAAGCATGGACGGTGGATGCACGGGCATGACGTGTGACGCCGGGTGCTTCGAGCAGCGGCGGGATCTCGGAGGCGGCGGCGAGGCCAGCGCGTGTGTTCGCCCAGAACAGCGGTTTGATGCCGAATGGATCACGAGCCAAGAGCACTGTTCGGCGCGGGGCGTCGACGATTACGAATGCGAACATCCCGCGGAGTCGCGGCAGCATACCGGTTCCCCAAGCGGCGTATGCGGCCAGCAGTATTTCGGTATCGGACGTGGTGGTGAAGGTGTGCCCGAGTTTCGTCAGCTCGTCGCGGAGCTCGACAAAATTATAGATCTCGCCGTTGAAGACGATGGTGAGGCCGTCGCCCCGTTGCATCGGCTGGTTGGCGCGGGGATCGAGGTCGATGATCGACAGACGGGCATGGCCGAGTTCGACGGAGCGGCCTGCGACCGTGAGGCCGAGGATGTTACTCGCGTCGGGACCTCGATGCGCCATCAGCTCAAGGGAGCGTCGGGCGAGTTCGCCAGCGCGGCCCTCGTCGTCGCCACCGATTTCGAGCCAGATGCCGCACATTGATCAGCTCGTGCGTTGGGTTTGTGCTGACAGCAGGCCCGTTCGAGCGGCGGCAAGTGCGAAGTAGCGTGCTTCAACGCGGCGAGCTTCGGCCGATAGCTCGGCGTTGTCGCGCATCACGCGGTTGGCCCCGGCAGCGATCCGCGCGCGGAGGCCCGGATCGGATAGAAGCCGGGATACGTGGTGCGCGATTGCCTTGGCGTCGAGCGGGGTCAACGCGACGTCTTCGCCGTCGGTAAAAAGCTCGCGATAGCGGGGGAGGTCGGTCATCAGCGTGGCGCGCTCGACTGCGCCGGCTTCGATCGGGGTCTGTGGCATGCCGTCCGAAGGTGCGAGGCTGACGACGAGGTCGGCTGCGGCGTAGAGGCTCGCCATCGTTTCAGGGGGGCGCGCCGGGGAGAAGCGGAGCCGATCCGCGACGCCCAGGTGGGTGGCCTGGTCTTCAATCTGCGCACGGTATGCGGGATCGGCGCTCTTCAATGCAAAGACGACGATGACGTCGTGGCCGGCAGATACGATGGCTGGGAGGGATTCTATCAAGAGGTGGTGGTTGTAGAATGGCTGCAGCATGCGGGGAGAGAGCAACACGAGCCGGCCATTGGCCGCCCATTCCGTGTGAAGGCTGGCGGTGTCCGTTGGATCTGCTGTGAAACGCGACAAGTCGATGCCCCAGATCACGCGCATGATGCGGGAGCGGGGCACGCCGAAGGAGGCGACGACATCGCCGAGTGCGTTCGATTTTACCAGAACGAGGTCGGCGTGGCGCAGGGCAAACCGGGTCAGCGCGCGGCCGATCGCATTCTGGCTGCCCTGCTCGTCGAACAGCACATCGCCGCCCATGACCGTTACGACCAGGGGATGCCGCCGTGTCAGTGCTGCCGCCCAGGTGCCGTAGTCGGCAGCGTAATGCGCGTGCCAGATGTCGGCGCGTTGGCCGAGGGTTGCCCGGATCGTGCCGAGCAACCATGCAATTCTACGCCATGGGCCGTTGCTGTTTTCGCCGCCAAGAACTCGGATCAACTTCACGCCTGGCACGTCCGATGCCGCTACCGAGATCATGGAGACGTCGTGGCCGAGGCCGGCAAAGACTGCTGTCCGTATTCGGTCGTGGGGGCTGGCTGCATTGCCGAGCGCTACGATCTTCAGGCGCGGCCGGGGAGTGGCGGTTTCAGCCTTGCTGGTCGCTGGACGCGGCGGGCTCATGCGGCTGCGATCAGGCCGGAATCGAGGGTGACGCGCACCTTCCGGCCTAACAGGTCGAGCAAGATGATGACGCGTTGTTCGTCCGTGATCTGCTCGAGGAGGCCAAGTGTTTCCTCGAAAGCGCCGGCCAGCACGCGGACCTGGTCGCCCGCCTGCAATCCCGGCGGCGCAAGGAGGCGTACATGTCCCGTCTCGTCGTGGCGGCCGATGAGAGAGTCAACGATGCCGTCGGGCACCGGCAGTGGCCTATCGCCTTGCGTGACGAGGCGTGACACGCCGACTGTGGATCGGATCGAGAGCCAACGCTGGCAGGCAAGATCGATCGACACGAAGAGGTAGCGGGGGAACACGGGTGCTGGAACTATGTCGACCCGGCGGGCGTGGCGGCGCTGCTTGAGATAACGCGGCAAATAGGTGGCGAAGCCTTGGCGTTCGAGATTGAGGATGGCGCGCATCTCGGCGTTTGGCTGCGTGTGGGCGACATACCACCTTGGACGGGGGGTGCCATGGCGCAATTCGGATTTGACCGGAAGTGTCGTGTCTGGAGCTGTCACGTCGACACCTCGCCTGCTGGTTCGTTGACCGCGAAGTTCACCGTTGCATGATCCTCCGGGGCTGGAGCCGGTACTACGGATGGTATCAGAATGCGCTGGCGCCCGAATGCGTGCTCGGCGGCGGCGCGCAGGTCTTGGCGACATGCGAGATCTGTGACGACGAGGCCATCGATATCAGTGCCGATCGCGTCGAAATTATGCAGCAGTGGCGGTCCAGCGGCAGATGAGTTGGCCGGTCTCGGGTCGACGATCGCGACGATCACCAGGCCACGATCCGTCGCGCAGATGCGGGCGATGTCGGCAAGGTCGCCGCTACCGACGAGGACGATCCGTCTCCAACCGAGTGCGTGGGCCTGATCGAACACCCTGCCGCAGGACTCCTTCGCCTGCCGGAAAAACGTCAGCGACCACGATAGGAACTCGGCGGTGAGCCGAGACTTTTCGGCGAAACCCTGCGGCGTGAGGTAATAGGCGAAGCGGCGTGCCGGGGCTTCGGATACCTTTACCAGGCCCTTCTTGACGCAACGCTTGAGGTACACATTGACCAGGCCAAGGGCGATGCCGAGGTCGACAGCCAAGCCGCGTTGGGTCCGCGCTTTGCCGGCCTCTACGGCTTCGAGCAGGCCGAGCGTGATCCGCGTGTTCTCTCGAGAGTTAGTGTCGAAGTTGCCCAATGCCATCCCCCTGCGGTGCCATTTCCCAGCGGTGTCGTCACAGCTAACGACGGCGCGGTCATCCTGCAGGAGCTAGCGTGTTCACGATGTGAACGTCAAGGCGGAGCCGTGTTGCTGCTGGGCGGTGGCGAAGAGGTGAGGGCTTCGTTGTGTGGCTTGCACGGTGTCAGTGCCAGACATATTGGTGGTGCAAGGCTTTGGCCTTGTTTGAACTCAGCGACTGCGCAGGGGGCCGATGTCTATAGCAGCTGTCGAGGCCATCCGGGGTAGAAGTCCGGTGGGGGTTGCAGCCCTCAGCGCGGCTGCACTCGTCGTGTTTCTCGTCACGCCTCGTGCGTCTCCCGCGGCGCTCGGTTTGATTGCGCTCGCCGTGGGGGCAGCGGCGAGGTTCGGTGTCGGCGGCAGGGAGTTTTTGCGGCTACCGCTGCCGGCGGTACTCGGTGCGGCGCTTGGCGTGTGGGGCCTTGTATCGATCGGCTGGGCTGCGGATCAGAAAGAGGCGTTGGGCAAGAGTTTGATGCTGATCGGATTCATGTTCGCCGCCGCGAGCGTGCAGACGATAGCAGAGCGCTCCGAACCCGCGTTGATCCGGCGGATCGCGCAGGTGTCGCTGGTGACGTTCGCTGCCGGTGTCGTTTACCTCGTGGTCGAGGAGACGACCGGACATGCGATCAAGCGAGCTCTATTTCTTGCTTTCCCGTTCACGCTGCCCTCGGGAAAGTTGGTCAGCGACCACGATACGGAAATCAATGTCGCTGGCTATATTTCGAACCGAAACATGGCCGCGATGTCGCTGGCGCTTTGGCCGATCTTGCTGATTGCCAATGTGATGAGGGCAGGAGCGTGGAAGCAGGTGGCAATTGCCGCACTGGTTGTGATTGCGTTCATCGCGATGGTGATCTCGAAGCACGAAACGTCGATCATTGCGGCGGCTGCGGCGGCCGTCGTATTCGGGATCTCCCACGTGTGGCCGAAGGCAGGGCTCGGGGTTGTCGTGGCGGGGTGGTTGTCGGCGACCTTGCTGGTGGTACCGCTGGCGAGCTGGGCTTCGAGTGGCGCGCAGCTCTACAACGCGACTTGGCTGCCCAACAGCGCGCGGCATAGAATCGTGCTGTGGGCCTATACCGCCGAACAAGTGTGGCAGCGGCCGTTAACTGGCGTGGGCGCGGCATCGACCAAGTTGATCGACGCACGGCGGGGGACAAGGGTCGCACCGCTGGCTGGGACGCAATACGAATGGCGGTCAGGGCCACATGCCCACAACATCTATCTGCAGACCTGGTACGAGCTTGGCGCTGTCGGGGCGGGATTGCTCTGCGCAGCGGGGTTGGCGCTGATCGCGGTGCTGTCGAGGCTTCCGCTACAGGTATTGCCATATGCTTTGGCTGCCATGACGACAGCAACAGTCATGGGAGCCTTTTCCTGGGGGATGTGGCAGGCGTGGTTCCTCGGTGCGTTCACCGTGTCGGCCGTACTGATGAGCATCGCGGTCCAGGCGGCGCGTCACGGGGGCGAGGCGGGAGGCACTGGTCATTGAGGCCGCTGCGCTTCGAAGCTCTCCGATCTGGCGGCGGCAACCCGGCGTTGCTAGGAAGTGCTATACTTCGACAAACCGGCAAGGAGGACCACCCATGTACAAGAGCATTCTCATTCCGACCGATGGTACCGAGTTCTGCGAGCGCGCCATCAATCACGGCATAAAGCTCGCCAAGCTGTCCGGGGCGAAGGTCATCGGTCTCACGGTCGCCATGCCGCTGCATACGGGTACGCCGAGCGGCATGATCCCGGCCGAGATCAAGGGCATCATCCACGCCGAGATGGTGAAGGAAGCCGACGCGAAACTCGCGGTCGTGAAGAAGGCTGCCGACGCAGCAGGCGTGCCGGTCGAACTCGTCCGCCAGACCGAGGATCATCCGTGGGAAGCGATCGTGCAGACCGCAAAGACCAAGGGGAGCGATCTCATCGTGATGGCATCGCACGGCCGGCGCGGCGTGTCGGCGATGATCCTGGGCAGCGAGACGCAGAAGGTGCTGACGCATTCCACCGTGCCCGTGCTGGTGGTGCGCTGAGCCCGTAGTGAAGGCGGTTCCGCGCGATGTCGTCGCGCGGGACTATCATGATTGCAGTCTGTGCCGAGGGCACGATGCAATCAGCCGGGGCCGAGGCCCATCATCTTGAGTACGCGCCGGCCGATGAGGCCGTAGGGGTTGGCGATCGTCTCGGCGATTTCGAAGTGGTTGTAACCGGTTCCGACAACCAGCTCGTGTGGTTTGCCGGCAGCTTTCAGCGCGGCGGAGAATTCGCACGCCTGGCGTTGGAACTCTGGTGTTTCCTCCGTGCCGTAGCCGACGACCAGCGGCATGTTGATCTTCTCGAGATGTCGCATGGCTGAAAGCTTCTCGACGGTGGCGTCTGAGAACTTCACGTATTCGGAGCGTTTCGACAGCCGGACGGGTGTGAGGTCATACATGCCCGAGCAGGTGAGTGAGCCGGCGATGATGTATGCGGGCACGCCGTAATCTTTCGACCAGTCGGTCGTAATGATGCAGCTCGTCAGGTGCGCGCCTGAAGAGTGGCCGATCACATAGAGCTTCTTCGGGTCGCCGCCAAACTCGCGTGCGTTCTTCCACGTCCAGGCAACGGCGCGGCGCACTTGATCGACCATCGGGAGAAGGTCGCCCTTGTGGTCGTCGATGTTGCTGAAGTCGGCTGCGAGGTAGTGCGCGCCGGCGTTGACGAACATCTCGGCGGGCGTGTGGTTGTCGGCGGAGACGCCGCGCCGCCAGGCGCCACCATGAATATAGACGACCACTGGCGCGTTAGGGGATTTGGTTCGGAAAAGGTCGAGGCCTTCGATGTCGGGTGTCCCGTATTTCAAGCGCTGCGGATTGCCGAGCGCGTCCCGTGCACGCGCGGTGGAGACATCACGGCGTGCCTGCACCTTCATCTGGTTGGGGGCATAGACGGCCTGGTCGTAGGCGTCGTCGAGCTCCTTCTGGTCCATGTCGAGCCAGACGATAGGGCCTTTCGGGCGCTGCGGCTTGGGGGCTGTTTCGTTGGGCATCGCCAATCCTTTCTTGAAGCAGGCCCAAGCAGCTTAGCGCGTGATGGGCGCATGGCAAATGGCGGAAAAGGAAAAGCGCGGGCTTACGAGCCCGCGCTCAAAACGTGTAGGTTTTTTGCTGATCGGGTCTTTTACTTCCCGGCGGCGAGCGCCGTCTTGCGAAGCTCTTTTGCTTCCGGCAGATCGCCATGAGCCAGACTTGCGGCTGCCTGGTACGCGGCTTCTTTAAAGTTCTTGGCCTCGAACAGGCGCTTGGCCTTCGCCAGATGGTACTCTGCGAAGCGGCCGGAGTTAAGCAAGTCGGCTTCGGTCTCGGTTGCGTCGATCTTGACCGGCGCGATGGGGGCGTCGGCAGGGAGGGTGCTTTGAATTTCGGCCATGGAACTCTCCGTTGGTGCTGATGCTGCGGTGATTGCTGTTGAAGCAGGGGCTCGTTCAGAGCCAGGCGAGCTCGTTTCCGGGAAGAGGCCGAGAAGGTCGAAGACGCTGGCGAGAATTCCAAGGATGGCCAGCGTGCAGATCAGGCCAAGCAGCGCGCCGGAGAGACTAATGTAAATGGTGCCACCTGCAATCGCACCCGCGATGGCGACTACGGTGGCTATGAGGGGGGAAAATGCCCGCTCCAATGGCGACGTGGTAGCGCTCATAAGTGTTCCTCCGGGTATTCTCAGGTACCTTCCGGCTCTGTGGGGCCGGATCAACGGACTCGGCAAAAAAGTATGAAGCGCATCCGGGGCCGCATGGTTCTGATAGGTCTAGACAAGGGTAGGGGGGCTGTCCATCGGACGTCCGGCAGATGCTGCGTGCAAAGCGGGCTGGTTTCGGTACTCGAGATTGGGCATGGCGGGGGCAGCGGTCTTGGTTAGGATGCAGGCTCTATTTCGTAACGGTGTAAGCTTTCCACCGCGGCGGAGCATGCGCAGCTGACAGTTCGAGGGATTTCGGGGCGATGCCATCTGCCGGTTCTGACCAAGGATTTACATCACTCGAGAGACTGCTTCGGCGGGTCGTCGACGTGAAATCGGGGGAGGCTGCAGCGCTCGTCGCGTCATTCCTGTTTTTCTTTGCTGTGTTGACCTCCTACTACATCATTCGTCCGGTCAGGGACGAAATGGGTATGATGTTGACGAAAGAGGATGGCCAGGCGCTCCATACGATCTTCGTCTACGTGTTTCTGGTGATGATTGCGGCAGTGCCGGTTTTCGGCTGGGTGATGGAGAATGTGCCGCTGCGGCTCGTCGTGCCGACGGTCTACGGCTTCTTCATCAGCAATTTGTTGTTGTTCTGGCTGATCCTCGAGGGGAGGGGGCAATCGCATCTGGTTGCGAAACTGTTCTTCATCTGGGTCAGCGTGTTCAATCTCTTCGTCGTGTCGATGTTCTGGAGCACCTTGTCGGAGCTTTGGCGCAGTGAGGAAGCCAAGCGGCTTTACGGTTTTGTGGCGGCCGGTGGCAGCGTCGGCGCCATGACGGGGCCGCTGATCGCGCAGTCGCTGGTCACGGTTGTCGGGACGGACAAGTTGTTGCTGATCTCCGCGGGCTTCCTCGGGTTTGGGCTCGTGCTCTCTCTGGCGCTGCGCAGCCTGTTCGCGGGGCGCAGCCGTGATGACGAGGCGGGCGAGCCCAGGCGCAGCGGGATACTCGCGGGCGC
>CANJPN010000179.1 GCA_947475855.1 Bradyrhizobiaceae bacterium | reverse complement strand
TTTGCCATGAGCACAAGCTCCAGAATTCACGATTTTTCCTCCCTCTCGAGTCATGCAATGGCCGTTGCCTGCCGTCACTTTCTCAGCAGTCGCAATGGATCGATCGCGACCACCTTCGGCGTGGCCTTGCCCATTTTGCTGCTGATCGTCGGGATGTCGATCGACTACGCCCGTTTTTCGAGCCAGAGCTTGTCTCTTGCGGCTGCGGCCGACGCCGCCGCGCTTGCGGCAGCGAAGGAGATGAGCCTCACCGACACATCGACGAACGATCTCGGCGGTGTCGCAAAGTCGGTCATTGAGCGCCACATGTCGGCGCAAGACACTTCGAAAGCGCAGCCGCCTCTAACGGTAGTAGCCGACATTGCCTCCGCCCAACTCGAGGTGACGGTGCGCGCCAATCAACCGTTCGTTCCGTATTTCGGCATGGTTGCCCAATTCCTGCCAAGCCAGGTACAGGCGCGGTCGGTCGCCCGTGTAGTGGGCAAGCCGAACTTATGCGTGCTGGCGCTCGAACCAGCCGAGCTGGGCGCCGTGTTCCTTGCGAAGAGCGCAAGAATGACGGGCGATGGTTGCTCGGTCTTTTCCAACTCGTCGTCCCCTTATGGACTCATCGTTCGCGACAATGCCCAGCTGAAGGCGAAATCAGTTTGCTCGGCCGGCGGCGTGGAAGGTGCCGGCGCGATCGACCCTCAAGCGACCAGCGACTGCCCGCACTTTGCGGACCCGCTCTCCAACCGGCCCGCGCCGAGCTATTCAGGCTGCAATTTCAACGGTACTCACATCGCCAATCAGTCAGCGACGCTCAGGCCAGGTGTTTATTGCGGTGGCCTCAAGATCGACGGGGCCTCGACCGTCACGTTTGAAGCCGGCGAATACATCATCCAAGACGGTGCCTTCTGGGTCAGCGGCACTTCGAAGATCGAAGGCGACGGCGTCTCCTTCTATCTCGGCGACAAGACGTTCATGTACTTCGGTCCAGATACCGCTTTGAGCCTCTCTGCCATGAGAACCGGGGCGATGGCGGGCCTGCTGTTCTTCGGTTCGCGCAATCAATCCAGGATCTTCACCCATACCATCCTGAGCAAGAACGCGCAGAAACTCGTCGGCACGATCTACCTGCCGAGAAACTCCTTCGTGGTAGACGGAGAAGCGGCGGTAGGCGGCGAGTCTGCCTATACGGCCATCGTTGCGCGCCGCCTCGTTCTGCTGGCGGGGCCGCACCTCGTGCTCAATTCCAACTACGATCAAACGGACGTGCCCGTTCCGGACGGCATTCGTGGCGCAACAGAGCCCGCACGTCTCGTGCAGTGAGCCTGGTTTGGCGTCGCGCCTTAATTGACCGATGGGTGCGGCAAGGATGGTGTCAATCAAGGCGCGAAAACCGGCACACTAAGCATATGATTTATCTAGTGGCCCTTGTGTCGCGCCAAAATCGAACCCGGTCGCGGCCATGATACGATTTTGGCGCGACGGGCCACTAGCGACTCAGCGCTTCTTCGGGTTCAGCCGCTCGGGGGGCGGGGCGATCTCGGTGACGAGGTCGCGAACGAGCGGCTTGTTGTGCAAAGGCGCAAGCTGCATCTCGCGCGGCTCCATCCGGGCAAGGCAGGCGTAGACCACCTCGCCATCGACCTCCATCATGCACTCCTTGCAGGCATTCGCATTGAGGCAGGAATAGCGGAAGGCGAGCGTGGGATCACGGTTCACGCGAATCCAGCGCAGGCCGTCGAGCACGGACTGGCCGGGCTCGTAGGGCACTTCGAAGGTCGCAAGCGCAATTGCGCCGGACGCGTCGCGCCGCTCGATCTTAAGACGGGCGATCGATGTCATCCGCAATCCCCAGCTGTTCGCGTCCCCGGACCAGCGATCCGACTGCAAACTCGGATCGTGCAGAGCCGGGGTCTTCCCCGCCGATGGTGAAGGCCCCGGGTCTCGCTTGCGCTCGCCCGGCGACGCAGGTGTCGTGATGTAGCGTTTCTCATTGGCTTCTCATTCGGCCGACTCGGCTGCTTCGATAAGCGCACCCTTCGCGATGACGGGCAAACCGTCTTGGAGCTTCACAATCTGATTGCGGGTCCACTCGTCGACGAGGCCTGGATGGTCGTCGCGCTGATGCGCGCCGCGGCTTTCGGTGCGCAAGAGAGCCGCTTCCGTGACCACGCGCGCGACGAGCAGCATGTTGCGCAGGTCGAACCAGTCCAGCCGCGACATGTCGTAGGCGCCGGGAGAACCGACCGGCGTCTGGCCGAGTTTGGCATCGAGCGCCGAGATCCGTTCCTCGGCGCGCGCCAGACCTTCCTCCGTGCGGAACGGACCGACATCCTCCCACATGATCGCTTGAAGTTCGGCGAGCATCGCGGCCGTGTTGACATCGCGTGCGCTCGGACCGGTCGCCTCGACGAGCGAAAGTGCGGCGGCGGCATCGCGCGGATCGAACGCAGCGCTCGAGTTGAGCAGGCCCAGCGCCGTGCGGCCGGCTTGCCGGCCGAACACCAGCGCCTCGGTGATCGCGTTGCCCGACAAACGGTTCGCGCCGTTGGCGCCACCGACGGCCTCACCTGAAGCCAGAAGCTGTGGCACACCGGTCGCCATCGCCGTGTCGACTGCGATGCCGCCCATGTGATAGTGCGCGATCGGTGCGACTTCCACGGGCATCTTGGTGAGGTCGATGCCGTTGGCGGTGAGCTTGTCGATAACGGGGCCGAAAGCGGCTTTCAACTGCTCGATCGGAATGTGCATGAAGCTCAGGTACGCGCCGCCATGGGGGGTGCCGCGTCCGGCTGCCACTTCCTGCATGATCGCATAGGTAGCGTTGTCGCGCGTGACGACGTACTTGCCCTGATCTTCCGGCGTGCCGTAGCGGCTGGTGAATTCTTCCATGTTGCCATTCAGCAGCCGACCGCCGAGCTTGTAGCGGAACGGATCCCACATGATCGGATCCATGCCGATCATGCGCGGCGCGAGATGGCCGATCGGGAAGAACTGCACGAATTCCATGTCGATCAGTGTCGCACCCGCACGCAGCCCGAGCGCGTAGCCGTCGCCGCCCATGTTGCCGGAGGCGCTGTTCCTCGCATAAAGCCGTGTGAGACCGCCGGTTGCGATGATGGTGGTTTTGGCCGCGATCGTGACGGCCTGTCCCGTGGTGACATCGAGACCCACGGCGCCGGTTACGGGCCCACCGGGCACCTTTGAATCGCGGACGACGTCGATGATCATGAGGTCGCCGACGCGGCGGACACGGTCGCGCTTGTGCAACGCGGTTCGCAATGTCTTGGAAACGGCGGGGCCTGTATTGAGGAAGTCGACGTAGACGCAGCGCGGGCGGTCATGGCCGGGCGCGTGCGCCTGTGAAATGTGGCCATCGCGGCGCGCCCAGCCGACGCCCCACGCATCCATCTGGCGGATCGCGTCGGGCCCTTCCTCGCACAACAGGCGCGCGAGTTTCGGGTTGCAGAGACCGCGACCGGCCGTCAGCGTGTCGCGATAATGGAACTGCCACTCATCGGGCGTTTCCTCGCCGACGGCCACGGCGACGGTCATCATCGCCATAACGGTCGCGCCGCCGCGGCCAATCAAGCTGCGGTCGACAAGAAGGACCGCGGCGCCGCCGTCCGCCGCCGCAATCGCCGCCGACATGCCGGCGCCGCCTGCGCCTATCACCAGCACGTCGGTCTCTAGATGTCGCCGTTCGGCCATATGCTGCTTGCCTGAAAGAGTTGAGGGCTTCTCACAAGCTAGCCGAGCGACGCGGCGCGCACCATGGGTCAAGGGTGACGCAGGTGAAGGACGGCGATGTTCCGGCCGGAACAGACGATCTACCGGGGCCGGCGCATACCTCAGACACAGTGGAGCGGACCCGATCGGCAGGCGCTCCGTTCCAGCGGGAGAAGAGGAGAACCACCATGGCCAAAGAGATTTTTGGTACGTCCGGGAAAGACGAGATCAGCGGCACCAGCAAGGCCGACCGCATCGACGGACTGGCAGGCGACGACGACATCTTCGGCGGGCGCGGCGACGACTATCTGATCGGTGGGAAAGGCCGCGACACGCTCGATGGCGGCTCGGGCAAGGATACGCTCGACGGCGGAATGAACGCGGACACCCTCCGCGGCGGCGACGACAACGACGTCCTTTATGGGGGGCACGGCGACGACGAACTCTATGGCGAGGCGGGCAACGACAAGCTCGAGGGCGGCGCGGGTCGGGACGATCTCTATGGCGGCAAAGGCAACGACACCCTCGACGGGGGCGAAGGCAACGACATGCTGGCCGGCGGCGACGGCAACGACTCGCTGCGCGGCAGCTACGGCGACGACCGCCTCTACGGACAGGACGGCAAGGACACGCTCGATGGCGGCGCGGGCGCCGACACGCTGCGCGGCAACGCCGGCAACGACCTGCTTTACGGCGGCCTCGACAACGATAAGCTCTATGGCGACGACGGCAAGGATTGGCTCTATGGCGAGGAAGGCAACGACCAGTTGTTCGGCGGCAAAGGCAATGATGCGCTCACGGGCGGAGCGGGAGCCGACACGCTGACCGGAGGTGCTGGCGCCGATACGTTCTACTTCGGCACGACAGCCGAGTCGCCGCGCAAACCAGGGCAGTTCGACACCATCACCGACTTCGAACAGGGCACGGACAAGATCAGCTTTGTCGATCTCGACGTGATGCACGGCGTCAAATACGTCGAATACGACGCCAAGCACCAACTCGTGGCGGGAGAGGTGACCAGCTACTACGACGCGGGAAAGAACCAGACGATGGTGCTCGCCGGCGTCGACAACAAGGCTGGCGCGGATATGCAGGTCGCGCTCGACGGCCAGTTCGAGCTGACACAGCAGGACTTCGGGTTCACTCAGTAACCCAAAGCGAAGCGAGCCGGCTTGGCATCATGCCCGGCTCGCATTTTGGGCCTTACTGCCAGGGCATCAGCGAGGCGTGGATCACGTCGGGGATGCCGCCGGGGAGGTTGCCGACGGAGCGGATCGCCTTGTCGACGTCATTCAGGCCGAACTCGTGCGTGCAGATGAGGTCGATCGGGAAGCGCTTCGATGCGAGCTGCTCCAGCGCCAGCTCACAAGAACGATAGCTGTGGCCGCGCGCGCTCTTCATGGTGATCCACTTCACGCAGAACTTCTCGAGCGGGAAGTTCGGGAACTGGCTCATCTCGCCCTGCGCGACGATGATGCCGCCCTTGCGTTTCAGGGCTTCGATCGCGAGCAACATGGGAATCGTGCCTGCGCCCGACGAGCAATCGAGCGCGACGTCGACGCCCTTGCCGCCGGTGATTTCCATGATGCGCTGGAGGGGATCTTCCTCGTTGACGTTGATGACGTAGTCGGCGCCGAGTTTCTTGGCGACCTCGAGGCGCGCCTTGTCCTTCTTCGTGCCTGTTACGATGATGCAAGCCGCGCCAGCCTGTTTGCAGATCACGGTCTGCGACAGCCCTTGCTGGCCCGGACCCTGGATCAGCACGACAGAGTTGTAGCCGACATTGCCGTCGAACAGCGACCATTCCACGCCATTGGCCATCGGCGTGACGATGCCGGCGAGCTTCGGCGAGACGCCCTTGGGCACGTGATGCAGCACCGCGTTCCAGGGCATGTAGACGTACTGCGCGAAGCCGCCCCACAGGTGCGGGGCTTTCTCGTCGGACGTATAGCCGTAACGGATCGCGTCGGGGTTCGTGCGCCAGTTGGTGTTCTCGCAGTGGCGATATTCGCCCTTGTGGCACCACTCGCATTTGCCGCACATGACGTAGTGCTCGAGGAAAACGAGATCGCCTTCCTTGAAGCCCTTGCGGCGGGTGAACTCGGCGCCGCACTTGGCGATATAGCCGATGTTCTCGTGGCCCATGATGGTGGGCTTGTTGGTCGGCGGCTCCTGATAGAGGCGCACGTCCGTGCCGCAGATGCCGGCCACTTCCATCTTGAGGAGCGCTGCGTCCGACGGCACGTCCGGCATGGGGTATTCGCGGATCTCGGTGGTGTTCGCAGCGGTGCGGACGGCGGCCAGGACTTTCTCTGCCACGGGGCTCTCCTTGGAATAGCGTTTCACGGCAGGTATCGCGGGCGGACTGGGCGGTCAAGGGCGGTTGACCTGGAAGTATCGTAGGGTGCAATAGCGCGGCAGCTCGTATTGCACCTTGCTGCCTTTAATCGGTGCAAGACGGGCCGAAGCCCTATTGCACCCTACGGCTACCCATGTTCGGCACGTTCAAGCGCAACCCGGTCCAGATCGCGGCCTTCGAAACCATCGAGGGCTGGACGCGCATACGTTTCGGCCTTGCCGAACAAGACGCCGTGCTCGTCACCGAAATCATGTGCCGGCTGCCGGGATGCCCACCGCTCGAAACAGTCATCGCATTCTGGAACGCTGCTGGCACGCGCCATCACATCAAGATCTTCAAGAAGGCCGTCGAGGTGATCGAGGACGACCTGCCGCCGAAGTGGTACCTCCCCGCGCTCGCCGTCGACGACAACGCGACGATGGACTGCGGCTGCTGAGCGCGCGATGAGCTCATGTATTGATCAGAGTGAGCATTCTCGACTGCGCCACTCGACTGCGCCACAGTTGACGTGGCACCGTATCCACGGCCAAAATCGGCTCCTGAACGGTAGCTGATCTTGCAATGCTTCTTTGCCTGCTACGTCACTAGAAAATTGCCTCATACTTCGACACCAAGCCTTTACCTCAATTATTGCCCGAGGGAGCTTGTCGATGACCGATTGGTCTCAGAGCGGAAGCAAACTAGGCGTCTTCATCTCATATAGCCGTGACGACATCGCGTTTGCCGACCAGCTCGACGCCGTGCTGGGACTGCATGGTTTCACGACGGCGCTAGACCGAAGTGGCATCAGCGGCGGCGAGGATTGGAAAGAGAAGCTCGGAGCCCTTATCCGCGACACCGATACCGTGGTGTTCGTGATGTCGCCGAGCTCGACAGTCTCCGAGGTGTGCGGCTGGGAGGTTGCCGAGGCGGTGCGACTGGGCAAGCGCATCATTCCCATTGTCTGCCGACCACTCGGCGAAGCAAATCCGCCGGCTTTGCTCGCGAGCCGCAACTACATCTACTTCTGTGCAACGCTGGACTCGCCCGACACCGGCTTCGGTACCGGCCTGGTCCAGCTCGTCGCGGCGCTGCAGACCGACCTCGTCTGGCTGCGCGAGCACACCCGCTTGCTGCAGCGCGCGGTCGAGTGGGAGGCGGTCGGCAAGCCCACCATCCGGCTGCTGTCCGGTGTGGATGTCGAGCTGGCCAAGACATGGATCGCGAACCGGCCGAAGTCGCCCGCGCCCACGGCGCTGCACATCGAGTTTCTGCATGCCAGCGAGGAGCACGAGCGAGCGCAAGCCGAGGCCGTCCGGCAGAACATCGAGGAGCGGGAGCGGTTGGCGCGCGAGCGCGAGACGGCGGCGCAGCAGGCCGTGCGCGAAGCGGAAAGAGCGGAGGCGGCCGCGCGAGCGACTGAGGCGGCCAACGCGCAGCTCGCTGCCGCGGTCCAGCGGCAGGGTGAGGAGCAGCGCAAGCGCTACCGGACGCGCAACGTCGCTTTCGCACTGATGGTCGTCGTCGCGTTGCTCTTCGGTGCGACCTATCTGATCTATTTGACGTTCGATGCGGAGAAGGCGCGGCAGCGCGAACGCCTCGCGTTGGCCGAAAAGCAGCAAGTACTCAGCAAGCAAGAGCTCGAATCCCGCTATTTCGTCGAGCGCGCCCAGCGGCTGATCGACAGCGGCGATGCCGTGACAGGCATCAATCTGGTCCTCGAGGATCTCGAACCGGATCCGAAGTACTCCGATCCGCCTCCGGCGCTCCTGGAGAGCCACCTTGCGCTGTTCTCCGGCCTCAACGAGAACCTGGAGCGGAGCATCCTGACCTCCGATGCTCCCGTGAGCGTGGTCGCCGTCGCGCAGAATGGCCGGCAACTGGTGGCAGCCGGCCGCGCCGTCGAGATCTTCGAGCCGGGCGCCAACACGCCCAAGCGCCGCCTCGTCCATGACGGCGACGTGAAGTCGGCTCTATTCAGCAAGGATGGGACACTTGTCGTCACCGCCGTAGATCGCAAGGCACGGATCTACGATCTGGTGACAGAGGAAGCGCGCACCCTCGAACATGCCGAGCTGGTCGTCTCGATGGCGTTCGATCCGACACAACGCCTCATCGCGACAGCCTCGCGGGACGATACAGTCGGCGTGTGGAGCATCGCATCCGAGCACCGGCTGATGGAGCTGAAGCACGACGCCGATGTTGTCGGTGTCGCGTGGTCCCGGGATTCGGCCCGGCTCTACACGGCAACGTCGGCCGGCGCGATCACTGCATGGAACCTGACGAGCGGCGTCCCGCTTTACAAGGTACCGGCCGGCGCCCGATTGACGGGCATCAGCATAAATCCCGACGGAACCCGCCTCGTCACCTCGGGCGACGGCCCCGGTGCAGCCGCGTTGTGGAATACCGCCGACGGCAGCCGCGTAGCGACCTTGGCGCGCGGGCGGGCAGACCGCCGCAGATTCGGGCGACCGGAGACCACGATCGCCGTCTTCAGTCCCTCCGACAACCTCGTCGTCACGACAGGGTCCGACCTGCTCACCGCGGTCTGGGAAACGGAGCGCGGCAGCCTCGTCTACTCCACACAGGACCACACGCGCGAAGTTCTTGGAGCGACGTTCAGCGCAGACGGCTCTCGCCTCATGACCTTCTCAAAGGACAACACAGCGCGCATCTACACGGCCTGCGACGGACGCGAGCTGGCAATCCTGCGTGGACACGCAGAAGAGATCGTCTCGGCACAGTTTGGCAGCGATGGATGCAGCGTGATGACAGGCAGCAAGGACAAGACATCGCGCAGCTGGGATCTCGCCCGGCGTCATTCACAGACCGTCATCGGCGAACAGGTTTGCACCCCTGGGCTGGTGCGGCGTGCTTCCGAGTCTTGCCTGGCCGAAGCCGCGTTCCGGGAGCGCAATTCGGGTTTGTTTCATGCGGCGCTGAGCGAGGACGGCAAATGGGTCGCCACCGGCGCGATCGACGGCAAAACGAGGGTCTACGACAGCGAGACCGGCGCACGGCAAGTCGAGCTTCCCTCTCTTACGCAGATCGTTCGCTCCGTTGCCTTCGATCCCACCGGCACGCTCCTCGTCACTGGGCAAGGCGGCGGCGGTGATGGCGGGGGGATGATGCGGGTCTGGAACTGGCGCGAACGCAAGGAGATCGTGGCGAACGGCATCGCTCACGGCGGCTCCGTAAACTCGGCGAGCTTCAGCCCGGATGGAGGGCGCATCGTGACGGCCTCCGGCGACGGCTTGGTCCAAGTGTTCGAAACGCGCACCGGCAGGCTGATGCGCCGGATCGAGACCGGTCCTGACTGCGAAGACCGGCGGTGCCGACTGAACGCTGCCACATGGAGTCCGGACGGCCAACACATTGCGACGGCGTCGCACGGCAAAAAGGCCTGCATCTGGAATGTCAGCGGATCAGCAGAGAGTGCAAGTGTGCTGTCGAAGCCGCTGCGCTGCGTCGAACACAAGGGTGCCGTTTTCTCGGTCGAATGGGACGCAGCCGGCGCCCAGATCGTGACCGCCTCGGAAGACCGCACGGCGATCGTCTGGGATGCCGAGGACGGCACCGGCATCGTGACACTGTTCGGCGAGGACTTCGAGATGCGCAGCGCGCTGTTCCTCGGCACGGGCGCATTGCAACAGGTCGTGACCCGCAACGGGGATCGCTCGTTGCGCTTCTGGGACTTGGAAACAGCGCACCCGATCGGCAGGGTAACGCACTCGCAAGCGTTCATGTCATCGCTGGTCATGGACAAAGCGGGGCGGCGTCTGCTCACGGCCGCGATCGACGGTACGGCGCGAATCTGGACAATGAGGAGCTTCGATGAATTGGCACAGGTCGCTAGATCCCTCGTGCCACGCTGCCTCTCTCCCGAGCAGGTAAAACAGTACAATTTGTCCGAGTTACCCTTACCCGCCTGGTGCAAAGGCAAGCTCTACGGCGGGCAGCTCCGCGGCCCGCAGTCACGCAGCGCGGTTGCCCGCAACTGAGCTGACCATCGCCGGCCCTAGAGCGGTATCCGATCTTACGCCAAGGGCGATCGAATAATCGGATGGAACTGCTCTAATCCTTAGAATCTAGAGCATCTTTATCCGACCAGCGAATCGCGAAAGCGATTCCGTCCGGTGGGATGATGCTCTAGTCGAGCTTGGCCCCCGAGCGTTTGATCACGTCGGCCCACTTGGCGGAGTCCTTGGCGATGGTCGCGGCGAAATCCTCCGGCGTGCCGCCTGCGGCTTCGTCACCTTGCGAGACAAACCGCTCCTTGAAGCTCGACGTGGCGAGCGCGCGATTGACGGCAGCGTTCAGCGTCGTGACGATGTCCTTCGGGATGGCTGCCGGGCCTATCAAACCGTTCCAGGAGTTCGCTTCGTAACCGGGCACGCCAGCTTCGGAAATCGTGGGCACGTCGGGAAATACCGGCGACCGCTTGAG
>CANJPN010000178.1 GCA_947475855.1 Bradyrhizobiaceae bacterium | reverse complement strand
GCTCAACTACTTCTCGAGCCGGGCTGCTGAGACCGAAGGCAGCTTCAACCTCTCAGGCATAGCAAATCCCGTGGTGGATGCCCTGATCGGCAAGATCCAGGAGGCTCGCACCCGCGATGAATTGACCACAGCAGCCCGTGCCCTCGACCGCGTGCTCCGTGCCGGTCACTATTGGGTGCCGCAATGGTTCAAGGCATCACACAACATTGCCGCTTGGGATCGCTTCGGCCGCCCGGCCGTAAAACCGCGCTACGACCGCGGTGTATTGGATACCTGGTGGTACGACTCGCACAAAGCTGCGAAACTAACCGGCGGCGCAGTCGCCGCGCCGGTAGTGCCCGCATCCGTCACGGGGAAATAATCGAACGGACGGGGCGGTGGCCCCGCCTGTTCCATAGAGCGAAGGCAAGTTGGCATGGCCGCCTATCTCGTCAAGCGTCTGCTCCTCATGATTCCCACGCTGCTTGGCATCATGCTGATCAGCTTCACCATCATCCAGTTTGCACCCGGCGGCCCCGTTGAGCGGGTCATTGCGCAGCTTACCGGCACCGATGTCGCAGCAACATCGCGCATTGGCGGGGGCGGCGCGGATATCGCCGGCCAGCAAGCGAACCCATCTCAATCGAGCCAGGACGCCGGCTCTTCGTCGTATCGCGGCGCGCAAGGCCTCGATCCCGAGTTCATCAGGCAGCTCGAGAAGCAGTTTGGCTTCGACAAGCCCGCACACGAACGCTTCCTGCTGATGATGAGGAACTATCTGGTTTTCGACTTCGGCAAGAGCTACTTCCGCGACGTCAGCGTGCTGAGCCTCATCAAGGAGAAGCTGCCTGTCTCGATCTCTCTCGGGCTCTGGATGACCCTCCTGACCTATCTGATCTCGATCCCGCTCGGCATCCGCAAAGCCGTCAAGGACGGAGAGGAATTCGACGTCTGGACATCGGGCTTCCTCGTCATCGGCTACGCGATCCCCGGCTTCCTGGTGGCCGTGATGCTACTCGTGCTTTTCGCTGGCGGCTCCTTCGTGCAGTGGTTCCCTTCGCGCGGCCTTCATTCGGAAGCCTACAGCGGCATGTCCATGATGGGCTGTGCCATGAGCCTGCCATGCGTCGCCGACTACTTTTGGCATCTGGTCCTGCCGCTGACCTCGATGGCACTGGCATCGTTCACGACGATGACCTTCCTCACCAAGAACTCGTTCCTGGATGAGATCCGCAAGCAGTATGTGTTGACCGCGCGCGCCAAAGGCCTCAGCGAAAGCAAGGTCCTCTACGGTCACGTCTTTCGCAATGCAATGCTGCTCGTAATCGCCGGCTTTCCCGGCGCTTTCGTCGGCGCCTTTCTCGGCAGCTCCCTGCTGATCGAAACAATCTTCTCGCTCGACGGGCTGGGCCTCCTCGGCTTCGAATCGATCATCAATCGCGATTACCCCGTCGTATTCGCCACGTTGTACATCTTCTCGCTGGTCGGCCTCTTGGTTCATTTGCTGACGGACTTCACCTACACCCTTGTCGATCCCAGAATCGACTTCGAGAGCAGGGAGGCCTGACGTCATGGAGGATGGCACCGGCATTCCCACGATCGCGGCTCCGTTCAAGGCGCCAGCTTCATATCGGCCCACCGGCTTCGTCGGAAAAAGTCTCGAGACCTGGCGCGCCAAGCTCGCTTCGCCGATCTGGCAGCGACGATGGCAGGCGTTCAAGGCGAACAAGCGCGGCTACTTCTCCCTCAGACTTTTCCTGACGATCTTCGTCGTCAGCATGTGTGCTGAGCTCATCGCCAACGACAAGCCTGTCCTCGCCCGCTACAAGGGCGAGCTGCTGATGCCGGCACTCGTCGATTATCCCGAGGCAAAATTCGGCGGCTTCCTCGCCATCACCGACTACAAGGATCCTGTCATCAAGGACGAGATCGAACAGAACGGTTGGATGCTCTGGCCACCTATCCGCTACTCCTACACCTCGATCAACAAGGACTACCCGCGGCTCAAGGGCGGCGAGGGCCGCTGCCTGGGCTTTCCGGCACCTCCCTATTGGGCAACCCGCGCCGCCTATTGCGAAGCTCCGCCCGATCAGCTTCAGCGTTTCCAATCCTTTGGCAACCGTAACTGGCTCGGCACCGACGACCAGGGCCGCGATGTCGTGGCCCGCGTCCTCTATGGCCTTCGCCTGTCGCTGCTGTTCGGCCTCATCCTGACGATCATTTCAGCAGCCATTGGCGTCACCGCCGGCGCGGTACAGGGTTATTTCGGCGGCTGGGTCGATCTCATCTTCCAGCGTTTCCTCGAGATCTGGTCATCCATCCCGTATCTCTACGTCCTCATCATCATTTCCTCCGTGCTGGTGCCGGGCTTCTGGACGCTCCTTGGCGTACTGTTGCTGTTCCAGTGGGTCAGCCTCGTCGGCGTCGTACGTGCCGAGTTCCTGCGCGGCCGCAACTTCGAGTACATCACTGCCGCTCGCGCCCTCGGCCTCAGCGATTGGAAGATCATGTTCAAGCACCTGCTGCCGAACGCGATGGTGGCGACGCTGACCTTCCTGCCCTTCAAGCTGTCCGCGTCGATCACCGCCTTGACCGCGCTGGACTTCCTTGGCCTGGGCCTTCCCCCTGGCTCTCCATCGCTCGGTGAATTGCTGGCCCAAGGCAAGGCGAACCTCCAGGCCATCTGGCTCGGCTTCACCGCCTTCGCCTCTCTCGCGGTCATCCTGTCGCTGCTGATCTTCATCGGCGAGGCCGTGCGCGACGCGTTCGACCCGCGCAAGACCTTCAAATGAGGCGCACCGGCCGATGACCACCGAAACCCTCGTCAATGTTCGCAATCTCTCGGTCGATTTCCGTGCCGGAACGGCCGTATCCCATGCCGTCAAGGGCGTCTCGTTCTCGATCGATCGCGGCGAGACGGTCGCGCTCGTCGGCGAATCGGGCTCCGGCAAGACCGTGTCGGCGTTGTCGATCCTGCGACTGCTCAACTATCCCGCGGCCTCCCACCCATCGGGCGAGATCTATTTCGCCGGCAAGAATCTGCTCACCGCCAGCGAAGCGGAAATGCGAGAGATCCGCGGCCGGCGCATTTCGATCATTTTCCAGGAGCCTATGACGTCGCTCAATCCGCTGCACTCGATTGAACGGCAGGTCGGCGAGATCCTGCGTGTCCACCGCGGTCTCGATGAAAATGCCGCCCGTACACGCACGCTGGAGCTGTTGCAAAAGGTCGGCATCCGTGACCCGGAAAAGCGTCTTACCGCGTACCCGCACCAGCTATCAGGCGGCCAGCGCCAGCGCGTGATGATCGCGCTCGCCCTCGCCAACGAGCCCGACCTGCTGATCGCAGACGAGCCCACGACCGCACTCGACGTTACGATCCAGGCGCAGATCCTGGCTCTCCTGAAGAAACTTCAGGCAGAGCTGGGCATGGCGATGCTGCTCATCACCCATGACCTCGGAATCGTGCGGAAGATGGCGGACCGCGTGTACGTCATGAAATCGGGCGAAGTCGTCGAAACTGGCCCCGCCGAGCAAGTCTTCACCAAGCCGTCCCATGACTACACGCGCCATCTCCTCAACGCCGAACCGAAGGGCAAGCCACCAACCGAGGATGGCAACGCGCCGGTCGTACTGGAGACGAAGGACCTGAAGATCTGGTTCCCGGTGAAGCGCGGCCTCCTCCGGCGCACGGTCGATCACATCAAGGCCGTCGACGGCATATCGCTCAAGCTGCGCGCAGGTCAGACGCTGGGGGTCGTCGGCGAGTCGGGGTCCGGCAAGACGACGCTAGGCCTCGCCATCCTTCGGCTCATCTCTTCCGCAGGCCCGATCGTCTACATGGGCCGCCGCATAGATGGCCTCGGCAGCAAACAGATGCGACCGCTCCGCCGCGAGATGCAAATCGTATTCCAGGACCCATACGGATCGCTCTCCCCGCGCCTCTCGGTTACCCAGATCATCGAGGAAGGCCTGCTCATCCTGGCCCCTGAACTCGGTCCCGACGAGCGGCGCGAGCGCGTCGGCCAAGCGTTACGCGAAGTCGGATTGGACGCCGCCGCACAGGATCGTTATCCCCACGAATTCTCCGGCGGCCAGCGCCAGCGCATCGCCATCGCGCGCGCCATGGTGTTGCAGCCCAAGATGGTGATGCTCGATGAGCCCACCAGCGCTCTCGATATGAGCGTGCAGGCGCAAATCGTCGACCTGCTGCGCGATCTTCAGAGAAAGCATCAGCTCGCATACATGTTCATCAGCCACGACTTGCGCGTCGTGCGTGCACTGTCAAACCATGTGATCGTGCTGCGCAACGGCAAGGTTGTCGAGGAAGGGGCCTCGGCGGAGCTGTTCGCCCGCCCGCAGACCGACTACACCAAGGCACTGCTCGCCGCCGCTCTGAACCTCGAGGTAGCCCACGCGGGCGCCGTGGCGACCTGAAAAAGCCGCCTGGCTATATCCGGACCACCCGGATGTTGTTGGTCGTGCCGATGGTCGCGAAAGGGATGCCGGCGATGATCACGATGCGCTCGCCCGCCTTTGCCAGCCCCACCGACAACGCCTGCTGCTTCGCCATCTCCACCATTTCGTCGTAGGTGTGGATCTCCTCGGTCGGAACCGAGTGCGTCCCCCACAGCAGAGCCAGACGGCGCGCCACCGCTTCGCTCGACGACAGCGACAGGATCGGCACGCGCGGACGCTTGCGCGCAGTCCGCATCGACGTCGTACCGCTGCCTGTGAATGCTACAATTCCCGCAGCGCCGATCGCATCGGCGACATCCGCCGCGGCTGCCGCGATCGCATGTGCGGTGCTGTGCTCCGGCGTCGGTTGAATCGCCTCGATCAACGAGCGATAGAGCTTGTGCTCTTCCGTGTGCGCGATGATCCGGTGCATCATCGCGACCGCTTCCTCCGGAAAATCGCCCGAGGCAGATTCGGCAGACAGCATGACGGCATCGGCGCTGTCGTAAATCGCTGTGGCGACGTCGGATGCTTCTGCACGTGTCGGCGATGGCGACTTGATCATCGACTCCAGCATCTGCGTTGCGACGATCACCGGCTTGGCCGCCTGCCTGCAGATCCGGATCAGTTCTTTCTGCCGGCCCGGCACATCTTCCGGCGGAATCTCGACGCCGAGATCGCCCCGCGCAACCATCACGCCGTCGACCAGTGGCACGATCTCGTCGATGCGGTCGAGCGCCTGCGGCTTTTCGATCTTCGCCATGATGGCGGCGCGGCCCTTGATCAGCCCCTGTGCCTCGATCACGTCCGACGCGCGCTGCACGAATGAGAGCGCCACCCAATCGACGCCAAGCGAGAGCCCGAACTCGAGATCGCGCCGATCTTTCTCGGTCAACGGCGAGATCGGCAGATCCGTATCCGGCAAGTTCACGCCTTTGCGGTCGCTCAGCATGCCACCCGCCTCGACCTTCGCATCGAAATAATCATCGCCGCAACTCGTACACACGAGCCGCAACTTGCCGTCGTCGATCATCACGGCGTGGCCCGGCATGATGTTCTTCACGACTTCCGGATGCGGCATCGGCACCCGCTTGGCATCGCCGGGCTCGGCACCGAGTTGGAACCGAACGGTCGTGCCGTTGACGAGTTGCACCGGACCATTCTTCATCGTACCGACGCGGATTTTGGGGCCCTGCAAATCCTGCAGAATGCCGATCGGCCGGCCCACCTCCGCCTCGAGCGAACGGATGATATCGAACCGCTCCTTGTGATCGGCGTGAGTACCATGGCTGAAGTTGAGACGAAAAACGTCGGCACCAGCGATCACCAGTCGCCGGATCATTTCACGACTTGAGCTTGCCGGTCCCAGCGTGGCGACAATCTTGGCCTTGCGGTTTCGTCTCATGTGCTTTCTCCAGTCGCATACGAATCAATATGCCGGGGTTGTGGGGGAGCAAACGCCCCACCGCAAGCCCCGATCAAGCAATTGACGGACAATCCGCCGGGATTCGCGTGTCAGGCATGTGAATGGGAGCTTCCGAGACGTCGGTCGAGATCCTCTGCGATATCAGAGACTTCTGCTGCCGAACGCTCGATCCGCCGGATGGCGATATCGACTTGATCGATCACATGCGCAGGCCGCTCGGACAACACGTACACCGTATCGGCGAGCTGCGCCGCTTCCATCGTGTCGTGCGTCACCAGCAAAGTCGTCACCGGCCGCCGCCCCAACAGCGCCGCGAGTTCCCGCCGAAGCTCTTGCGCCAGCAGCGCATCGAGCGAAACAAAAGGCTCGTCCAACAGCAAAACGTCCGGCTCTACCGCGAACGCCCGCGCCAGCGCGACGCGACGGGCAAGCCCAAGAGACAACTCCCCCGGATAATGCTTGCGGTGCCCCGACAGTCGCAGCGCGCCCAACAGCTGATCGATCGCAGCATCAGTCGCATCAGGCGCCGCCAGCCGAATGTTGTCGTCGACCGTGCGCCATGGCAGCAACCTCGGCTCCTGAAACACCATGCCGAGACGCGCTTCACTCGGCAAAGCAATCCGTCCGGAAAAGTTGGTGTCGAGCCCAGCCAAACAGCGCAGAAACGTCGTCTTGCCGCACCCCGATGGTCCGACCAGCGCTGCTAGCCGCCCGGGCTCCACCGCCAGCCGCATGTCCCGCAGCACTTCGATGTCCGCACCATTTGCGGCGCGGACGAGCTTCGAGGTAATGTCGGCGTCAAGCCGCACGGGGCCGCCAGCGCGTGACGCGCCGCTCAAACGGTTGCACCATCAGAAACTCGATAGCCACGATCACCGCGACGAATGCCAGAGCATACGCAAGAATGCGCGCGACATCGAACAGCTGGAACGCCGTACCGATCTCGAAGCCCACACCATTCGGCCTCCCGAGTAGTTCCACCACCAGCACGATCTTCCAAACGAGCGAGAGACCCGAGCGCGCAGCCGCCGCTATGAATGGCACGAGCTGCGGCAGCACCACATGCCGCAACCGCTTTACCCGGTCGAACTTGTAGATCTGCGCCACTTCGTCAAGCCCGCGGTCGAGCGCACGCGTGCCCTCCCGCACCGTCACCGCCGTGTTCGGAAACTTGTTGATAGCCACCGCCAGTATCGCCGCCGTCTCCGTCAACCCCGCCCAGATATAAGCGAGCACGACGATCACCAATGCCGGCAGATTGAGCAGCACGATCAGCGGCAAATCGAATAGATCGTCGGCCGTCCTCGAGCGGCCCATCAGAATGCCGAGCGCCGTTCCGGCCAGCATCGCGATGCCGAATGCCACGCCCACCCGCACCAACGTGATTGCAATGTTGAGGAACAGCGCACCGCTGGCAGCTTCCTCCACCATCGTGGAGAGAACCGCGAGCGGCGACGGCAACAGTCTTGGCCCAGCGGCCATCGCACCGAGCGCCCACACCAATACGATAATCGCAAGTGATGCGACCCGCAGAACAAATTGACGGCGCGCCCCCGTCACTTTCCGCGCCCCGGCCGCCAATAGACCGCAGCATCGAGTTCGAGCGCCGGGCCCACCAATTCCTTGCCGCCTATCGACGCGATAACCCGATAGAGCCCCTGCGCATCGACGATCTCCTCATCGAGAACCCGTCGCGGAACGCCCGCGGAATAACGCTTGCGATAAAGCTCGAGCATGGCGGCATCATGCGTGCCGATCCTCGAAGCGAGCCTCTTCCATTCATCCGGCGACTTCGCGAGAATGTCCTTTGCCTGCTGGCTCACCTCGATGAAACGCGCAAGCACGCTTGCGTTCCGTCCCGCCCAGTCGCTATCGAAACCGAAGCCAAGAATTGCGACGTCACCTTTCGCGCCGAGCCGCGCCTGCACGTTGGACATTTCGATCAACCGGCGATACCCCTTGCCCTCGAGTTGCGCTGCGAAATTCCAGAACGTCAGCACCGCATCGAGTTCACCCTGCTCAAGCTTTTCCGAAAGCAAGGGCGGCGCACCGTAGGCAGGCGTGGCATGGCGTTTGAGATCCAGACCCTGGCCCGCTGCAAACGCCACCAGCATCAGCCAGCTCTTGTCGAGCGGCCCGCCGGCAACCCCGATCTTCGCACCAGCCAGATCCTTCAGCCCCCCGCGCTTTGAGGCGGCAGGCACCATCACGGCACCCAGCGTTCCACCATAGGGATAGAACTGTAGCTTGCCCCCCAGCGCCCGCTCGCGAGCAACCCACAACAGGTCTGTCACGATGATATCGGCCGAGCCCCCCTTGAGCGCAATCTTGCCGGCCTCCGGCGCAGCCAACTCCGTGATCACCAGTTCAATGCCGGCCTTGGCGTCGAGCCCCTGCGCCTTGATGACCGCAAGCTCCCACGCCAGCGTGCCTGTCTTTTGCGCCGCAATCCGAATGCGTTCGGCAGCCTCAGCCGTCCAGCAGCACAATATCGACAACAGGAACGCTGCGATCCTCATGCGCCGCCCCTCGTGCGCCGGATCATGCCGCTCTGCGGATCATACCCCCACACCGCCGCCACGAAGAACACGATGCCCGACGCGACCACCACAACGGCAGCGGTTGCGTTGAACATGCCGTAGAGCGCAAAGCGGCACAGCTCGACCGCGTACGTGAACGGGTTGGCTACCGCCAGCAAGTAGACGATCTCCGCTCCGCCCTCCCGCAGCTTCCACAGCGGATAAAGCGCCGAAGATATGAAAAACATCGGGAAGATCACGAAATTCATCGTGCCCGCAAAGTTCTCGACCTGCCGGATGTAGACCGACAGCAGCAACCCCAGCGCGCCGAGCATCAGACCCGAAACGATCAGCGCCGGCAACACAGCCAGCCAACCCAACGGTTCGAACGTCACGTCGAAAAAAGCAGCGACCGCGAGGAACGCGTAGCAAGTGATCACCGACAGAACGGTTCCCGCGAGCAGCTTGCAGAACAACAACACCCATCGCGGCAGCGGCGCCGTCAGCAACAGCCGCATCACGCCCATCTCGCGGTCGTACACCATCGACAGCGACGACTGCATGCCGTGAAACAGCAGCACGATCCCGATCAATCCCGGCACGATATAAGTTTGATAGGTGATGTACGTTTTGTAGGGCGGAATGATCGAGACGCCGAACACGTTCTGGAAACCGGCGGCGAACACCGCGAGCCAAAGCAGCGGCCGCACCAACGCCGAGAATAGCCGTCCGCGTTGCCGCGAAAACCGCACGAGCTCTCGCATCGTGACGGCCTTCATCGCTCTCGATATGTGCACGAGCCGCATATCCGGCGCATCCTCCCTTTCATCGCGCGCGCAGATCAAGCCGGCACGGCGTTTCTGCAGCGTCATCTCCGAGCGTATCGAGCCGGTTCGTTTGATGGAGAAATCCATCGACTGGCGCGGTCGCAGCAACTCCGAGCGGCGTCGCCAGCAGCATCGGCTGGCGCACCTGTTGGTCCCACGCCCGCACGCTGACGGCAAGACCCTTGCCCCCGTCGAAACCGCCTCCCGCCTCGATGCCCGCCTTGACGAGATGCTGCTTCAGCCGCGCGACGTCGGTGCTTTCCGTCCTCACCACCGCTTCCGAAATCATCTTCACCGCCATCCACGCCGCCCAGTCCGATGAGCTCATCTGCTGGCCACCGCTCTTGACCTGAAACCGGCCATTGACCTGTGGTCCACCGTTGCGATCCCACGTCCAATGCCACGCTTCTGCCTCGAGCCCGATCGCCCCGGCGATCGGCCGCGGCCGGGTGGTGCGAAACGGCAGGTGTCGCGCCATCTCTAGTCCCTCGTCCGCGACGATCACGACATCATAGTCGCGGTTGATCGCCGTCAGCAGCGCAGGATTGTTCAGCTCGCGATCGCGTGGATCGTTGCCGAGCTTGAACTTCTGATGCGCCACGATCCGCACGCCGAACTTTTTGGCTGAACGCAGCAAGGCTTCGGCAACCGCGGCATCACCAGCCTCCGGACCTTCCAGCAGCAACACGTCGCGCCATTTCCGCGATACCAGATGCTGCAGCAGAGCATCGGCCCGCATGGCGTGGCTCGGTGTGACATGCACGACCTCGGCCGCGCACATCCCCCGGCGCAGACCGTCTTCCGGCGACGACACATTGAACGCGAGCGACTGCGTCCCCTTCAACACAGCCGCCGCCGCACGGATCTCATCTGGCGGCAGATCGAGCAGGAAAAGCGCCACGCCGCTTTCCTTCCGCGCAGTCGCAATCGCCTCGGCAGCCTTGCCCGGTGCAACCGTTATGCGCTCCAGCACCAGCGCCGTCCGCGTCACCCGAACCAGTGCAGCAGCGTCGTCGACACCAACTGAGGCACCCGCGAACGGCCGGTGCGGCGCCTTCAATATGATGCGCTCCGTCGTCCGTATCGGCTCGTATCGCGGATCGTCCTCGATCTCGACGTACCCGATGACGAGTTTGGCCAACGCTTGTTGCCCGTGCGCGGCGGGCATCGTCGAAAGCAAGACCGCGCATGCACCCACGACAGCTTTGGCCGCCTGCCTCGACCATCCCATGCCGTCATGGCCCGCGAAGGCGGGCCATCCACGACACCGCGCAGCCGGAACGACATCCGACCACCCGAATGTCGGCACGCAGGCAAAGATCAGGATGGCCGTTAGGGATTCAATCATCGATCACGATGCCCCAAGGCGTACGCCCCG
>CANJPN010000177.1 GCA_947475855.1 Bradyrhizobiaceae bacterium | reverse complement strand
TGCAACTGGCTTGAAGGAATTCATCGCGCTGGCGAAGGCCAAGCCCGGCGAAATGAAGTTCGCGAGTTCCGGCATCGGATCGCCGCCGCATCTGGTAGGTTTGGCATTCCTCCAGGCGACCGGCACCGACATGGCCCACGTCCCGTACCGCGGTACGGCGCCGGCGGTGACGGACGTCGTCGGCGGCCACATCGAGACACTGTTCGTCAGCTTCGCAACGGCCGAGGCGCAAGCCAATGCCAGACAGGTCCGCATCATGGCGGTGTCGGGACCGGTGCGATTCCCAAGCTTGCCCGCGGTGCCTACCTTCAAGGAACTAGGCATCGATCTCAAAGGTGTTGATGACGGAGTCTGGTTCGGCATTACGGCCCCGGCCGCTACACCGCCTGCCATCGTCAAAAAGCTCAACAGTGCGATCAACCAGGTTCTGAGTGATCCCCAACCCAAGGGACGCATCGAGAAGGCGAACTTCCAGGCGGAAGGCGGCGAGCCTGCTGTCCTTGGAAAACTGATTGCGGAGCACACCGGCTACTGGTCGCGGTTGCTGAAGACTTCCGGCATCGTGCCCAAGGATCAATAGGCTCGGCGCGCGCGTGTAAACCAGGAATCTACTGTGCCGCCTCTAACAGCTTGCCGAGCCGTTGCCTGAGCGGTTCGGGCGCGGACACGATGTCGCCGACGATCTTTTGCAGCGCATCCCCGGCGACTGGATTGATACTTGTGTTCGTTAGTCGGGCTTGGCCGAGGAAAGCTGGATCCTTCATCGTCGCATCGAATGCGTGCCTCAACGCCTCAATGCGCTCCTGAGGCACATCCGGCGTCGTGAAGATGGGCTTTCCGATCGCGACCGGCGCGGACAGCAGCCGCAGCACGGCTCTGTCATCGTCGTTGCCCGCGAGCTCGATGAGCAAAGGGACATCCGCCAGCTCGCTCGAGCGCGTCAGCCCGATCTGCACGAGCACGCTGATCTTTCCTTCCTTGGGCCACGCCGGGCGCGTCGCCTTGCCGGTGCCCCAACCGTAGCTGCCGCGACCATGCACCTCGCCGCGCTCCATGGCGATGTTGGCGTCATTGGCACCCGGATAGCCATTGACGACCTTGAACTTGGTGCCCAGCAGCAGGTTCATGACCACGGGATATTGCGCGGAGGTCGTGTTGGGACCGGTGGCTGCGAGCGTCACCTCGCGTGCCTTCGCATCGGCAATGCTGCGCACGCCGCTCGTATGCCACGTCACGACCGTGTTGTTGTCCTGGTCGGGATTGCCGATCCAATTGAAGCGGGTGTGGTCGAATTGAATTGATTTGTCACCGAGCGCCTGCTGCAATGTCAGCGACTGATCAGCGGTCGCCAGTGCAGTGCCGTCGCGGGGCGCTACGCTGTACATGTAGCCCGACGCGACCCGGCTTCCGCCACCGGCCATGTTCTTTGGCACGATCGTCGGCTTGCCGGGGATGTGCTCCGTCATGAACTGCGCGACGAGGCGCGCGTAGGTGTCATAGCCGCCTCCCGGCGAGTATCCGATGTAGAACGCGATCTGCTTGCCGCGATAAAAGCTCTCGACGGCCGGTTGCCCCGATGCAGGGCTAGCAGGAGCAAGCGAGGCAGCAGCAAGCGCCGCCGAAATCGTGAGTGCTCCACCTATCGACAAGTCTCGCATCGACCGCTCCGATTCTCCTGCGTTTCTGAAACGCACCCGGCAAGGCGAAGTGTTACGGATCCAGTTTCGGCGACGCACCCTCAGGATGCAACATGCGCCAGATCCTCTCGGGTGTCAGAGGTAGCTCATTCGGTTTCGCCCGGAAGCCCGATAACGCAGAGGCGACGGCATTGGCGATGACGCCAGCCACCGGGATCATGCCGCCTTCCCCGCCTCCTTTCGCGCCGATCGGATTGTTGGGTGAAGGATGCAGCTCGAGCGTGGTCGTCTTGATCGCGGGGAAGTCCCCGGCGGTCGGAAGCAGATAGTCGGCGAACGAACCAACGAGGATCTGGCCGTCTGCGCCGTAATGCAGTTCCTCGAGTAGAACGCCGCCGAGCCCTTGCACGATTGCACCGACCGTCTGCCCCTTGAGCGTTGCCGGGTTTATCGCCCTGCCGATGTCTTCGACGCCAACGTAGTCGAGAACCTCGACCCGTCCGGTGCCAGGGTCGACAGCAACGTGCGCCGCGTGAGCGCCATAGCTGTAGGTACGCTTTTCACTGCCGTAACTGCCTTCGGCGGACAGGCCAAATGCTCCGACCTCCGACCACGATTTTGTACCTGTCACGCCCTCGATGCGGTCAGGAGAAATCCGGATCTCCTCGGCGCGGCAGCCCAAGGACTGCGCGGCGGCGGTGCGGATCGCGACCTGAAGCTTGCCCGCCGCATCCACGATCGCAGAGCCACCCATCACGACGGTGCGAGAGCCATAGGTGCCATAGCCCTGCTCGAGGTGCGTCGTCGAGCCGTGCAGAACCGGATTGATGCGCTCGATCGGCAGTTCCAAGGCATCGGCGGCGATCTGCGCCATCACGGTCTCGATGCCCTGACCGACGCCACACGATCCCGTGCGCAGCGTGATCGTTCCATCGCTCTCAAGGCTGAGCTTGACGTTCTCGCGCGGCCCGGAGGCGCCGCTCTCGATGTAACAGCCAATCCCCAGACCATGGTATCGGCCATCGACGAGGCAGCCCTGCAGCGGAGCCTTATCAGCCCAGCCGATCGCGTCGAGGCAACGCTCGAAGGTGACCGGGTAATCACCACTGTCGCACTCCGTACCGGTGTTGTAGGGCGAGACGCGAGGCAGCTGGTAGGGCATCTCGGCGCTCGTCACCAGATTACGGCGCCGCATCTCGAGCCTGTCGATGCCCAGATCGCTCGCGGCGAGATCGAGTAGCCTTTCGCGGAAGAAATCCGCTTCGAAGCGACCGGGACCGCGGTAGGTGCCGGCCGGGGTCTTGTTGGTCATCAGCAACAGGGCGCGGACATCGATGTGAGGCACCCGATACGGACCTGAAATCACCTGGACCACGTTGCGCGGCTGCGTGATAGCGTTTGTGCGCATATACGCGCCGAGGTCGCACTTGGCCGTCCCGCGCAAGCCGAGCAGAACGCCGTCTCGTCGGCACGCAATTGACAGCTCGCACTCCATCTCGCGCGCATGATTGGTCGCGAGGAAGGCCTCGAGACGATCCTCTGTCCACTTGACCGGTCTGCCGCTGTGGATCGCGGCGAAGGGGATCAGGAAATCCTCCGGGTAGAACTCGCCGCGAACGCCGAAGCCGCCGCCGACATCGTTTTCGACCATGGTGATCGCATCAACGGGCATGGCGAGCTGGCGCGCGAGCACCGCCCGGATGGCAAAAGGCACCTTGGCTGCGCCGTACACCGTGAGGTGACCACTCGTTCGGTCGTGGTGCGCGAGCAGCCCACGCGTCTCCAATGGGAAAGCGGAGTGACGTTGAACCCGGAAATTCTCGGTCCGCACGTAGGGGGCCGACGCGAACGCCGCATCTGCTTCGCCCATGAAGCCGCGCAGTGTCATTGCTACATTGTCTTGGCACTCGGCGAACAAAGGCACGTCCCGGGGTCCTGCTCCGGTCATCCCCGTCACTGGCTGGATCGGCTCGATTTCGATGCCGATAAGCTCCGCAGCGTCTTCCGCGACCGCGCGAGAGTCGGCCAGTAAAACGGCGACTGGCTCGCCGACGTATCGGACCTTCCCGTCCGCAAGAACGGGCTGTTCGAACTGGCGAAGCTCATCGAGCGCTTCCTGCCGCATCGGGATCCGAGGCAGCGCCGGGCCAATGTCCGCTGCGACAATGACGGAATGGACACCGGGTAGCCGCCTTGCCGGCTCAGTGTCGAGGCGGATGAGGCGGCCGTGGGCGTGAGGACTGCGCAGGATGAGCGCATGGAGCATCCCCGGAAGCTCGAGATCGTCGACGAACTGACCTTTGCCACGCAGCAGGCGCATGTCCTCGCGCCGTGGTAGCGAGGCGCCGATGTACGAGTTTGGTCGGCGTTCAACGGACATCTCGATCTGGACCTTGCTACTGCGGCGCCAATAAGAAGCGCACGAATACTTTGCCAAGAGACCTGAGATCGGTCCATCCTTATCCCAGAGCGCTGCATGTGAACGAGCCGGCAGCCCGACGTTCGATCGGGACGCTGCACTATCATGGGGAGGCGATTTGGATGACGTGATTGCCTGGCAGCATGCTCGTGGCCGCACTTTGCGCTTTGTGCTGCGCCGGACGCGCACAGGCCCAGTCGGTCGAGAGCTACTACCGGGGCCGCACTGTCAGCCTTGTCGTAGGATACAGCGTCGGCGGCGGTTACGATCTCTATGCCCGACTCGCAGCACGTTTCCTGGGGCGGCACATCCCAGGCCAGCCGACCGTCGTCGTGCAGAACATGACTGGCGCCGGCGGACTGCGCGCTGCGGCCTATGTCCAGCGCGCCGCCCCGAAGGACGGCAGTGTGATCACGCTGCATCCGCAGACTTTACCACTCGACACGGTGCTCGGACTGAGCGAGGGCGTAGATGCCGGCCAGTTCCATTGGATTGGCCGCCTCGCTATGAACGTGGAAGTGGGAGTGACGCTCGCGCTCTCGGGTCTGCGCTCCCCTGACGACCTGCGCCGCCGGGAGGTCACGGTCGGCGGCAGCGGCGGCACGGCAAGTTCCTCGCTGGTTCCGTTCCTTCTCAACCGTTCGGGGGGCACGCGGCTCAAGATCATCTCGGGCTATCAGAGCGCGCAAGAAGCCATGCTGGCGATGCAGCGCGGCGAGGTCGAGATGGTCGGTGCCACGGGCATCTCGACGATGATGGCCATGCACGCCGATGGCATGAAGGACGGTAGCCTGGTGCTGCTCTATCAGACGGCACGGCAGCGCCAGCCGGCTCTGTCGGCGGTGCCCACGCTTGCCGAGCTCGGCACGACCGCCGACAACAGGGAGCTGCTGGCGCTATTCGCCTCGACCGCAGAGATGGGCCGATCGTTCGCGGTTTCCGCTGACGTGCCCCGGGAGCGACTAAAGGCGCTCGTCAACGCGTTCGGCGCGATGCTCACCGAACCGGAATTTGCCCAGGGCGCACGCGATCAGAACCTCATCATCGAGCCGGCCTCTGCCGAGGAGGTTGAAGCGTTGGTGCGTGCTGCGCTCGCCATGCCCAAGTCGATTGTCGAGCAGGCGAAAGTCGTACTCAGTGAGATTAAGGCCAGAAAATAGGACACCTTGAGGAGATTCGAATGCCGATCATGATCACTGACGAGGATGTCGAGCGGCTGCTCACCATTCCCGAGGCGGTCGAGGCAATGCGGGTGTGCTTCCGCGACCTTGCCGAGGGCAAGGCGGTCAATCCGCCACGCCTGCGCTACAGCTCGGAGACACCGGACGAGACGCGGCGCTACTTCGCCAACATCCATGCCGGCGCCGTGCAGAGCCTGCGGGTGTCGTGCGTGCGCGCGGGATCGCATTTCATGCTCAAGGACGATCGCGGCGGCCAGCGCCGCTCGCTCGACAACCCCGACCCGGTGAACTGGTCGGTGATCATACTCTACGACCTTGCAACGGCGGAGCCGCTCGCTTTCATTCACGAGACGTATTTGTCGGGCTTTCGCGTCGGCGCGACCACTGGCCTCGGCGTTGCAGAGATGGCGCGCGAGGATGCCCGCGTCCTCGGCCTCTACGGTACAGGCAACCAAGCATACCACAACACTCGCGCCATTTGCGCTGTACGTCCGATCGAGCGCGTGCAGTTCTTCAGTCCCAGTGCCGCGCACCGACAGGCGTTCGTCAAGCGCATGGCAGCCGAGGCGGTGGAAGTTGTCGCACTCGACGACCCGCGGCAGGTGCCGGTCGGCGCCGACGTCGTTCTGTGTGCGACCAACACCAAGACGCCGGTGCTGCTCGGCGACTGGCTTGAGCCCGGCCAGATGGTGGTGACGATAGTCAACTCCGACGTAATCGACACGCGCAGCGAGGTCGATGAAGCGACCTTCGCGCGGGCCTCCGACATCGTCGTCAACGATTGGGCTGGCGTGGTTGCCAATCGGCAGATCGAGCTGCTCGACCCGATCGAGCGCGGCGTCGTGGCCAGGGAGCACGTGCACGAGTTGAAGGACGTGGTTTCCGGCCGCGCAAATGTCCGCCAGGCGCCGCGCGGCGCGGGCGGGGACGGGATCGTCTACTACAAGAACAACACCGGCCTTGCGATCCAGTTTGCCGCGTGCGGTGCGATACTGCATCGCAAGCTCATTGCCGAGGGGACCAATCGCACGATCCCGCGCGAGTGGTTCGCAAGCAGCAAGTACAGCATCGCGCCGGGCCGCTGAATCTGACGAAAATCATTTGCGGGTTCGTCCAGGAATGAAATAGCATTTCAAGAGCGGACACCAGAAAACCTGGAGAGTACTCGTGCAATATGACCTCGGCACTTTGCGGAAACTGGTCCATCGCGATCACGTCCATCGCTCGGTCTACCTCGATCCACAACTCTTCACGCTGGAAATGGCGCGCATTTTCGGCCGTGGCTGGGTCTACGTCGGCCACGACAGCTTGGTGCCCAACCCAGGTGATTTCCTGACAACGCGAATCGGCACGCAGCCGGTAGTCCTATCGCGGCACACGGACGGCAAGATCCATGTGATCTACAACAGTTGCGGACATCGCGGCGCGATCGTTTGCAATGAGGAGAAGGGAAACGCCAAGCTCTTCCGCTGCTGCTACCACGGTTGGACGTTCAAGACGAACGGAGATCTCGATGCCGTGGCAATGCCACGAGGCTACGGCACGTCATTCGATCCGCGCGATCCGGCCCTGGGCATGGGGCGCTTGCCGCGGGTCGAGACCTATCGCGGGTTCGTTTTCGCAAGCCTTGCCAGTGATGGTCCCAGCCTGGAGGAGCACCTGGGGTTCGCCCGAACCAGCATCGACGAATTGGTGGATCGCGCCCCGGATGGCGAGATCGATCTATCGGCCGGCGTCCACCGCTACATGTTCCGCGGCAACTGGAAGCTACAGCTCGAGAACTCGGTGGATATGTACCACGTGCCGTTCAGCCACGAGTCCTCGGTGAGCCGGAGTGGACGCCAGTTCGACCGCGGCACGGGCCAGCAGGCGGGATCGGCCATCTCCGATCGCGGCAGCGCGGCCCAGAAATGGGAACAGCGCTCAGCCTGGGGCTCCCGTTCCAGCGGCCACGGCTATGCCGGACATCAGCCGGTCGCAGAGGAGGAGAACACCGATCCCATCCACCGCGCGTACGTCACGCTTCTGGAGAAGCGTCATGGTAAGGAGCGGACGCGCGAGATCCTGCAGCCTAAGCGCCACAACACCGCGTTCTTTCCCAACATGACGCTGCAGGCGTTGAACCAGCACGTACGGGTGATCGTGCCGATCTCGGTCGATCGTACGGAAGTCAATGTCTACCCGATCCGGCTCAAGGGCGCGCCCGACGAAATGAACCGCCAATTCGTGCGACATCTCAATCTCACTCATTCGGCAGCTTCTCTGATCCAGACCGACGACCTCGAGTGCTTCCGTCGCTGCCAGGAAGGCCTCGCCTCGCAGGGCTCGGACTGGGTGTGGTTCGCGCGCGGTGTGGAAACCGACCGCGAGGACGAGCGTGGAGATTACGTCAACAACGGAACGGTCGAAGTCCAGCAGCGCGCGCAATTCGCCGCGTGGATCAAGCTGATGACGGCGGAGGCGTGAGAGAGATGGCTGCTAACACCAATTCGATCGCGCCCTCCATGCCGGCGTGGGCCGATGAACGAGCGATCGAGCGCTTTCTGATCCGCGAGGTCGGACTGCTCGACGAGCGCCGGTTCGAAGACTGGCGCGACCTGTTCACGGAGGACGGCCACTACTGGGTTCCGTTGCGCTGGGGCCAGGACAGCCCGGACGGGGAATCCTCGCTGTTCTACGACGACCGCAAGATAATGGCGACGCGGTTCGAGCGTCTGCGCCACCCTAACATTCATTCGCAGTCGCCAGCGCATCGCACTTGCCGCATCGTCGGCAACGTCGTCATCGAGCGGATCGACGCGGCGCTCGGCGAGGTGCACGTCGCCTCGAACATGATCATGACGGATTATCGCCAGCGCGTAAGCCGTGTCTTCTCCGGGCGCGTACATCATCTCCTGCGACGCAACGGGGACGACTTCAAGATCGTGCTCAAGAAGGTCGAGCTGACCAACTGCGACGACGTATTCGAACTGATCGCGGTACCGTTCTGAGGTCAAGGCATGAAGTGGGTCATTCGCCATGTCGCGCGGCTCGGCGCGCTTGCAGCATTGGCGGCTGCGCCCGGCTCCGCCTGCGCCGCCTGGCCCGAGCGCAATATCGATGTGATCGTGCCCTATGCAGCGGGTGGCGGCTTCGACCTCTATGCCCGGGCCGTCGGCAAGATCATGGAGCGCCATCTCGGCGGCAATGTCAGCGTCGTGGCGCGCAATATGCCGGGCGCCGCCGGCCTGCGCGGCGTTGTTGCGATGTTCAAAGCGCCACCCGATGGCTATACGTTCGCAATCATCGATCTGCCTGGCGCCATGCAGCCGCAGATCCTCGGCGAGCCGCTGCAGGCCGATCTCGACAAGGTAACATGGCTTGGCATCGTCAACATCGGCACCTACTCGCTGGTCGTCGGCAAACCCTCGCCTTTTCAGACGCTGGAGGCATTCCGCAGCGGCAAGCCGCGAGCGCCGTTCATCGCCACGACGGGCGGCAACATGCTGGCCGCCGCAAAAATTGCGCTTGCGACGCTGCGGACGGACGCCAAGTACCTGACTAGCTTCCAGGGCGGTCCCGATACTCATCTCGCCGTCATGCGTGGCGAGGCGGATGCGGCGATGGGCATCGATCTCACTATCCAGCGGCACGTCGAGACCGGGGAGCTGAAACGATTGCTTGCGTTTCAACGCAAGGGCTCACGCAGCGTGCAGGCGGGAGTGCCGACGGTCGACGACATCGGACATCCCGAGCTGGCTAACTTATCACTGTACCGCTTGTTCGCCGCACCGCCTGGTCTGCCCGACGACGTGAGGGCTAGGTTGATCGATGCGGCGCAGAAGGCCCTTCACGATCCCGAGCTGGCGCAGTGGTCGGAAACGACCAATTCGCCGATAGATCCTGGCACGCCCGCGGATGCGAAGCGGTTCTATGAGGAGCAGAAAGCTTTCATGCAACGCAACGTCGAGCACCTCAAGGGCAGGTAGGCTGCAGCGGCGTTTGCGGCCACTTGTCGTCAGATCAAGTATCGAGCGTCGACTCGTGGAACAGGCGTGCGGCCGGGAAACGCTCGGGAATCAGCCGCTGGTCGTGTGAGTAGCCGATAAACCGCTCGAGGTTGAGAGCATTGGCCTTGAACCCGTTCGGCCAAGGATCAGCACCGAAATCACAGCGCTCCTTCTCGTAGTAGGCGCGCGCATCGACCAGCAGCGAGTAGTTGGAGTCATCGTAGTAGGAATAAGCTAGCGCCTTGGCCGCATCGAACATGCTTATCAACTCCCGCGCCAATGACGGCCGCTCCTCCAGCAGCTCACGCTTCATCGCCAGGAGGTGCATAATTGGATAATAGCCGTGTGCCCGGAAATACCTAATCTCCTCGGCGCGCACATCGGGGAACAGGCGGCGGTAGTCGCCTGGCCGATCAAGCATCGACTTGCGCGGCTGCGGTGAGAACAGGGCATCGATCTCGCCGGAGCACAACATCAGGCCCATGTCCTTGCCTTCGGGCATCAAGGAGACGTCGACATCGCTTCCTAGAGCGACCGGCACGACCTCCTTTTTCATGCACACCCAGCGGCTCTTTTTCCAGTCGAACCCGTAGTCGAGCGCGAGATCGCCCTTGGCCAGAACAGAGAGCGTGACCTGAAAGGCGTGCACTCCAATGCGCTTGCCATGGAGATCGGCGGGCTTGCCGATGTCGGACTTGGCGCTGACGTACATCTGGCCCGCGCTGAAGAAGCGCCGCGGGAACACCGGTACGCCGACGAGCGGCAGCTTTGGATCGCGCGCGACGGCCATGATGAAACTGGAGAGAGACATCTCGACGACGTCGAACTCCAGATGATTGAGCCCGCGCTCGTGCCGGTCGGTGCCGTCGCGATTGAGCGCGCTCTCGCCGACCTCGAGCGGCGTGATCGTCAGGCCCTTGGGAAGCGGAACAGTCCCGTTGAAGAACGGCACGTGTCGGTCGTAGCGGTTGAGTGCAATTGTGATGTTCACCAGTGTTCTCCTCGAATTGCTAATCTTCTCATCGGCGAGCTCAGACGACAGCGAATCATAAATGGCTGGCGGTGCCCGAGGTGCCACTTGATGCCGCTCAAATATCGGTCAAAGCGCCTCAGCATCAAGGGATCTCCTTCTCCGTGAACCAATCCGTCGGCAGTTCCTGGCCGACGCCTTGCTCCTTGGCGCGCTTGTGGATCATCGAGCCGACCGCAGCGAACTGGTAGCCCATGCCGAGCGGGTTGAGGACGCAGGTGACCTGACTGCGAGAGGTACGCCCCCGCGTCTCGTTCTTGCCAGTCTTTTGGTCGATCAGCAGCTCCGGCAGGGTCACGAGCTTCTTCCAGCCAATTTCCTCGGCGAGGTTGTTGAGCTCTCC
>CANJPN010000176.1 GCA_947475855.1 Bradyrhizobiaceae bacterium | reverse complement strand
GGGCTTGCCAGTGCGGCCGTCGTTGTCGAGGAAGCTCTCGGCCGAGTAGGTGCCGTCGGGGATCTTCTCGACGACGGCGCGGACCTTGGCGTCGGCCTGTTCCCAGATTCGCTGAATGGCCTGCTCGACCGTCGGCCGGCCATAGCGGCCGATCAACTCGGCGTAGCGGCGAGAGCCCAACTGGCAGCAGGCGATCTGCGCGCGCATGTCGCCAAGGGCTGCGTCCGGGAAGCGGGTGTTGTCGCGCAGGATCTGCCAGAGGGTTTCGTTGCGGCGGCCGGCTTCGTAGATTTTGAGCGAGCGCATCTGGATGCCTTCGGCGAAGACTTCGCTCGTCGCGTAGGAGCCGAAGCCGATGCGCATGCCGCCGATATCGACCCAGTGCGCGCGCGAAGCCGCGAACGCGACGAGCACGCCGTCGACGAAGCAGGGCGCGTAGAGCACGACGTTGTTGAGATGCTGTCCGCAGACGCCGGCGTGATTCATGATCATCACGTCGCCGGGCTGGAACCCGTCCAAACCGTAGCGCGCGATGCCGTCCTCGACCGCGACGCCGAGGTCGGCGAGGAAGATCGGAAGGCCGCCGCGATTCTGCGAGATCATCCGGCCCTGGAGATCGATCAGGCCGCAGCAGAAGTCGCGGACTTCATAGATCATCATGTTGTAGGCGGACTTGCACAGGGCCATCGCCATCTCGTCGGCATAAGCAACGACAGCATTGCGGACGACCTCGACCGTGATCGGGTGGGCGGCGGTGGTGCTCGGTGGGGCGGACATCATGGGGCCGATCGAATTGGAGTGTTTCGTCGGGCGGGTCAGCGTAGCGCATCCCGCCAGATCTCGTGACTACATCGGCGGGTTGCGCGATGCGAGTCGCCTCGCTTACCCGCCCTACTTTCTACTTGCCTGCAAGGGCGTCACGGACGCGGGCGACGACGTCGGGCGGTGTGGCGTTGAGCTTGACGACGAAGTCTGCGAGTTCCTCGCCGGTCATCGGATCGACCTCGAGCTTGGATTTATCTGCTTCGGCGATGAATGCGGGATCCTTCATGGTGGCGTCGAAGGCACGGCGCAGGGCAGTGACGCGGGCTGCCGGCACATCTGGGGGCAGGAAGAAGGGGCGGCCGGTTTCGAGGCGTGAGAGCAGCAGTTCCATGGCTTGCCGGTCGGAAGGAGATTTGGCGATGTCGAGCCACATCGGCACGGTCTTCAGCTCGGGGTGCGGGCGCATTCCAAACTGTCCGATGAGGTTGATCTTCTTCTCCGCGAGCCATTGCGGTTGCAGCGACGTCAGCGACGACCAGTTGACGGCGGCGATGCCATGCACTTCGCCTCGCTCCATCGCGAGGTGGATCTTGGCGGTGGCCTCATAGCCATTCACGACGCTGAAGTTGAAGCCGAACAGCTTATTGAGCGCGACGGGAAAGTCGTTCTGCGAGGAGCCGGGGGCTTGGCTACCGACGACGAATTTTGTGGTTCTGATGTCCTCGATGGACTTGATGGGCACGTTGGCCCAGGCGTACGTGACCTGCGTTTCGCGGTTGCTGGAGCCGATCCAATTAAGTTTGGCTGGATCGAATCTCGTCTGCTCCGGCGTCAGAAGTTGCGCGGTCGGGATGCCTTGATGGGATGCGCCGATCACGGTGCCGTCCTTGGGGCCGCTGTTGTAGAGCGTCTGCGTCATCGTCAGACTGCCGGCGCCCGGCTGGTTCTGCACGACGATCTGAGGCTTTCCGGGGATGTGGTTGCCGATATGGCGGGCAACGATACGGGCGTTGATGTCGTAGCCCGAGCCGACGCCGACGCCGACGATGATGCGGACAGTCTTGCCGGCGAAGAATGCCGCCATGTCTTCCTGCTGCGCTGAAGCTGGTGCTGCGCACGCCACGGCGGCGGCTATCGCGGTCAGGGCCCGCGCACCGAACCTGCTCATCGTCTTCTCCACCTGCTGTTTCCTCGGACAGTTTTTCGTTTGGTCGGCGATGTTAAGAGATCTCAATCGTTACTGCCGTCCGTCGCGGGCTCGGACATCGGCACATTCGCTTCGCCGGCGAGGCGGATCGCGATGTCGAGCAGTGTTTCTATGTCGCGGCGAGCGATGTTGCGCGTGATGAACACGAGGCGGGAGCTTCGTTCGCCCGAAGGCCAGCTTTCGAGTTCCACGGGCTTGGCTGTCAAATGCTGCACCTGATGTACGACGACCGGCCCTTTGCAGCCCTTGATGTCGAGCAAGCCCTTTGCACGCAGGATGTCGTGGCCTCGCAAGCGCGCCAAAAGTTCCAGCGACTGTTCGACGGCGATCCAGTCGAGCGGCTTGTCGAACCGGAGGGCGAAGCTTTCGACGTCTGCGGCGTGGTGAGCGCGTTCGCGCGGCGGATAGACCGGTTCGGTGAGTTGGGCGTTGTCGGCAAGGATCGTCTGCGGCGAGACTTTGCCGTTCTCGGCGCGCACGATCTTCGCGGAGGGATTCAGCGCCAACAATTCGGCCTCGAAGTTCCGCGCTGCTTCGACGCCGGCAAGATCGACTTTCGTCAGGATCAAGCGGTCGGCTACGGCGACCTGACGCCGCGCTTCGGGCGCCTCTTCGAGCGTGCGCGATCCCAGCACGGCGTCGATCACGGTGACGACGGCCTGGAGGTGGATCTGGCTCGCGAGACCTCGGTCGGCTGTCAGCGTTTGCAGGATCGGGACGGGATCGGCGAGCCCGCTCGTCTCCAGAATGATCTGCTGGAACGGTGGCAATTCTCCGCGTGCGCGTTCGGCCAGCACCTCGACCAGCGTCTTCTGAAGGTCAGAGCGCAAGGTGCAGCACAAGCAACCGTTGCCCATCAGGACCGTCGCGTCGCCGCCGGTCTTCAGGAGCGCGTCGTCGATGCCGACTTCGCCGAATTCGTTGACGATGACGAGCGTGTCGGCGCCTTCGGGCTGGCGCAGGAGATCGCGGATGAGTGTGGTCTTGCCCGCGCCGAGGAAGCCCGTGACGACGACGAGCGGGACGCGCGCGCCGCGCGGGCTGCGCAAGCGGCGGCCGAAGGGGCGATGATCCCCGGCGTCGAAGGTGCGGGTGAGAAGGTTGGACATGAGCACTGTTCAACTCTCAGCCGATTTCTGGTCATAGATCCAGATTGGCACGGGTGCCAGCGGTCTTGATCTTTGCGATGCAAGCTCCGGTGTCAGACCCGCAGGGTCTGACACCATGGCGCGACGTCGCACATCAGAACGTCGGCTCGAGGATGTAGAGGCCGCCGGTGAAGCGGTCGACGCAATAGACGATCCGGCGCTCGTCGACGAAGCAGTCGTTGATCTGGATCGCGCCGATCTTCGAGCCGTTCGGGGCCGGCGGAATGAACGTGCCGACGGTCTCCGGGCGATAGGGATTGGAGATGTCGTAGGCCACCAAGCCACCGCCGAAGTAGGTGCAGAAGATGATGTCCTCGGAGTGGAACGAGGTCGGCAGCTCCAGGTTCTCGTGCATGTTGTGCGCGCCGAAGCGGCCACCGCGATGGGCGAACTCGTCGAAGGCCGGTGGCGGGCAGGTCGCGATCGGGATCGGATTCTTCTCGTCGCGGATGTCGAGGATCCAGACGAGCTTGGGCCAATCCTTGCCGCCGTCGACGGTCGACTCGTCGGCAACGATCGCGAGGCCGCGCTTGAACATCGGGATCATGGTGTGGGTGAAGCCGGTGTACGGTGGGGAGTTGTCCCAACGCGAGATCGGCTTCGGGTTGGCCTTGTCCTTGATGTCCATGATCAGCATGCCGCCGTCGAGATAGGCGAGGTAGCAGCGATCGGGATGTGACGGGTAGACGTTCGTGTTGTGGGCACGGAAACCCTTGTCGAGTGCCGGCTTCTCGTGGCGCTTGATCGGCGTCTCGCCCTTCTTCGTGCCGGGCATCCACCAACGGCCGACCTCGGTCGGCTTCGAGGGGTTCTTCACGTCGATGATCTGGTAGCACTGGTCGTCGAGCTCGTGGCCGGCCTCGAAGTCCGGTGCGCCGGCTGCCATGTGCACGTATTCGCCGTCATGGAACCAGAGCACGTGGACACCGCGCGAGTGCGGGCCGGACCTATCGAAGAACGCGATCGACTTCGGGTTCTCGGGCTTCGATATGTCGAACAGCTCCATCCCAGCAGGCTTCTGGCCCTGCTTCTGGGTCTGGTAGGCGACGGCCATGATGTTGCCAGACACCTCGAGCGAGTTCGAGCGCATGTGGCTGGTCGGCAGGTTCGTCTGGACGACGACCTTGGGATTTTTCGGGTCGGTGACGTCGACGCCGGTGAAGTTCTTCGGCGCGCTCTCATGGGCTAGCCAGAGGATGCGGCGGCCGTCCGGTGCGATCTGGATGGACATGCCTTCGCCCATGCCACCGAAGCCGTCGAGCTGGTGATTGGCGAGCAGCTTGAAGTTGTGAACGAGCGTTCCGTTGCCTTTAGCCAATTTCGTTTCCTCTGAGGCTCGATGTTGATGCTGACAGTCGGGTGATACGGCGGCGACTTATAGCCCCGCTCCGGCGGCCTGCGAAGGCCCCTCGATAGTCCGCAGGTGGAGGGACTGCCGCGGGCCTCGCGAGGCTGGAAGGGCGTTCCGGCTCAGGCCTGCGGGTTGGCCTTGTGCCAGGCATCCATGATCTCGCCGGCCGTGGCGAACCAGACGCCGTTACGCTTGGCCATGTCGGCCAGCGCGCGTTGCAGATACTTGATACGGAGGGGCTGGCCCGAAATCATCGGGTGAAGCGGGATGCCCATAACGCGCGGGTGCTTGCGGCTGTCGGCCAGAAGCTGCTCGAACTGGTCCATGACAGAGCGGTAGTACATCTCGCCCGTGTAGCCCTTGCGCATGTAGAGTGGAATGTCGTTGATTTCCATGCAGTAGGGGATGCCAGCCATACGGCCCGACTTCACCTTCATGGGATAGGGCTGGTCGTCGATGTTCCAATCGCCACAGTAGGTTACGCCCTCCTCGGCGAGGATATCGAGGGTGTTGTGCGTCTGGGTCAATCCGACACCGAGCCAGCCGCGGGGCTTCTTGCCGGTCGATTTCTCGATGGTGCCGAGGACGGTGCGGATGACCTCGCGCTCCTTGTCGGGCGGCAGGCTGGCGAGGGATTCGCTGTTGGTCATGCCGTGTCCCATGAACTCCCAACCGCGCTTCTTCATCTCTTCGACGGCCTTGGGGTGTTCGTCGCAGACCTTCGCGTTGAGTGCGACGGAGGCCTTCACACCGGCCTTGTCGAGGGCATCGGCGAGCCGCCAGAGGCCGACGCGCATGCCGTATTCCCGCCAGCCATAGTTGATCGCGTCGGGGACGAGGTTGCCGGGATTGGGCGAGATGCCGACGCCGAAGGCTGTGTCGTAGTTCCACACTTCGACGTTAGGTGCGATCCAGACAGCCAACCGCTTGCCGCCCGGCCAAGAGAAGGGTTTGCGCTCGAAGATGAAGCTGTCGTCATAGCGGCCGGAGCGGCGGAACGGTTTCTGCAGGCCTTGCGAGAACGCGGCAGGGGTGACGAGGCCGGTGGCGGCCAACCCGGCGGCGCCGCCGAGCAGGAGGCCGGTACGCAGAAATTTGCGGCGGGCGTTGTCTGTGCTCATGACTGTTCTCCAATTCTCTGGGTTCGATTTCATCGCGCAAGGCTTGGGGGAAGGCTGCCGGTGCGTGGTTTCGAGGAAAAGGCAAGGTTGCATAGGGCGTCATTGAACGCCGAGGGGTCCGCCTTTGGCAACAGGCCTTGTCATGATTGAGCTCTTTCCAAGGGTTTGCTGGCTCGGATATAGGTCCAGCAGCAATCTCAGCCACGTTATCCCTCGGCCACCGGACAGGAGCGCGACCATGCGAATGCTGCTCCTGGCCTCGGCAGGTGGGGCGATCGGTGCCGGGACGCGGTATGCGATCTCGAATTGGTTTGCGGCGAAGGGCCTGACGGGATTCCCCTGGGCGACCCTGTTCATCAATGTGACGGGTTCGGCGCTGATGGGGCTCACCGTCGGGGTATTGATGTCGCGTGCCGAGCTTCCGGTCGAAGTGAGGGTGTTCTTCGCCACCGGCATCCTCGGCGGATACACGACGTTCTCCGCGTTCTCGCTGGAGATCTGGCAGCTATTCGAGCGCGGCGAAGCGGGCGCTGCGGTCGCCTACGTGGCGGCGTCGATCGCACTTTCTCTCGCCGGCCTCGCCGGTGGAATTATCGTTGGACGTTGGATCGTTTCATGAGCGCGCCGGTAGAAACACTCGAAGTTAAGCGCGACGAGGCCGGGATGCGGCTCGACCGCTGGTTCCGGCTGTATTTTCCAGCGGTGGGGAACAGCTATCTGCAGAAGCTGCTCCGCTCGGGGCAGGTGCGGGTCGATTCCAAGAAAGTGCCGGCGAATGCGCGGCTCGAGGCGGGGTCGCAGGTGCGGGTGCCTGCTGTCGTGCGAGAGCCGGCGAAGGCGAAGCCGTCGCTGAAGCCGCCGCCGGGGTTGTCGAAGGCCGACCGCGATTTCATCGAGCGTATGATCCTCTACGAGGACGACTACGTTGTCGTGCTGGACAAGCCGTTCGGCATCGCGGTGCAGGGCGGCACGGGCACGACGCGCCATCTCGACGGATTGCTGGCCGGCATGGCCGACCGGTTCGGCGACCGGCCGCGTCTCGTGCATCGTCTCGACCGCGATACGACGGGCGTGCTGCTCGTCGCCAAGACGCGCGAGGCGGCAGCGCGGCTCGGCCGGGTATTCCAGACGAGATCGGCGGCTAAGACTTATTGGGCGCTCATTCGCGGCGTGCCGAAGCCGCCGCAGGGCAAGGTCGAGGCGGCTCTGGTAAAGGCGTCGGGGCCGGAGGGCGACCGCGTGCGCAAGGCGCAGCCGGGCGAGCAAGAGCGTGCGATGCACGCGACGACGCACTATTCGGTGATCGATCGCGTGGCGCACAAGGCGTCGTGGGTGTCGCTCAAGCCGGTGACGGGCAGGCAACATCAGCTGCGTGCGCACATGGCGCTGATCGGGCATCCGATCGTCGGCGACAACAAATACGAGGACGGGCTCGAGCCGCTGAGCGAGAGCATCGAACAGAAGTTGCACCTGCACGCGCGACGGCTCGTGCTGCCGCACCCATTCGATCCGACACGTAAGATCGACGTGACCGCCAAGCTGCCAGAGCACATGCGCAAGACGTGGAAGCTCTTGGGTCTCGACGAGGGAAGGTACGAAGAGAAATAGCTCGCTTCAGTGAGCGGCGACCGCCTGCCGAAGCTGACGCTGGCGCTCGAAATGGAACACGATCACGGCGCTCGCGAAGGCTGCGAAGAAGCACCAGATCGAACTGAAGGCGTCCCAGAACACGACGTAAGTGACGAGCGAGCTTGCGAACACGATCGCTGCGAACAGCCACAGCGGCCAATGCGTCGAGAGCGCGGGTGCGACCACGGTTGCGATGAAGTAGGCGATGCCGACGACGAGGGGCACTTCGGGGCCGCTGGCGTAGGCGATGTGGCCGTTCGTGATGGTTGCGACCTGCGGGTAGCTCGAAATCAGCCACACGAAGTATGCGCCCACGCCGAGGCCCATGAAGACGCACAATCCGATCAGGGAGCGGCGACGTGGATCGGGCTCGGTCAGATATGCCGCGATCGGCGCGAAGGCCGGCCAGAAGACCTTGGCGAACAGCAGAAAGGCGAGGGTCAGGGAGGCCGTCGTCCGGCTCGACGGGGCGTCCGGCAGGTTCAGCCAGAGCAGACCTTCGATCGCCTGCTGGCCGGCAAAGAACAGAGGAGTTGCCGCGAGCAGGATATCCTCTCGCCTCTCGACCCTGCTGATTGCGACGACGCCGATCGCTCCGGTGACGGCGGCTGCGATGAAGCTCGACGTCGCGGAAAAGCACATGCGGTCTGGGCCCTCGTGAAGATCGCGGCACGGTGGGCTACGAACTGCAGGGACGCAAGGACATTCGGGCGTTGGGAGATGGCTTGGGCAGGGCCAAGGGGGCAGACGCGCAGCCCGTAGGGTGCGGTAGGCCGTCTGGCCGTACCGCACTGTTTGCATCGAGGATGTTGGCTGCGGAATGGTGCGGTACGCTCTGCTACCGCACCCTACGGATCAAATTCCGAGCTTCCGCCTCAGCACGTCATTCACCGCGGCCGGGTTGGCTTTGCCGCCGGACAGCTTCATCACCTGGCCGACGAACCAGCCCATGGTCTTGGGGTTGGCCTTGATCTGCTCGACCTGTTTGGGATTGGCGGCGATGATCTCGTCGACGACCTTCTCGATAGCGCCGGTGTCGGTGACCTGCTTCATGCCCCGCTTATCGACGATGTCGGCTGGGTCGCCGCCCTCGGACCAGACGATCTCGAACAGATCCTTGGCGATCTTGCCGGAGATCGTATTGTTGGCGATGAGGTCGAGGATCGCGCCGAGCTGGGCTGCTGAGACCGGCGAAGCAGCGATCTCCTTGCCTTCCTTGTTGAGGCGGCCGAACAGATCGTTGATGACCCAGTTGGCTGCCGTCTTGCCGTCGCGGCCCTTGGCGACGGTTTCGAAGAATTCCGCGTTCTCGCGCTCGGCGACGAGAACGTCGGCGTCGTAGGCGGAAAGGCCATACTGCTTCACGAAGCGGGTACGCTTCTCGTCGGGCAGTTCGGGAAGCGCCTTTTTCAGGCCGTCCACGTAGCCTTGCGTCATTTCCAGCGGCAGCAGGTCGGGGTCGGGAAAGTAGCGGTAGTCGTGCGCTTCTTCCTTCGAGCGCATCGAGCGGGTCTCGCCCTTGGCGCTGTCGAAAAGCCGCGTCTCCTGATCGATCTTGCCGCCTTCCTCGATGATGTCGATCTGGCGGCGGGCCTCCACCTCGACGGCCTGGCCGATGAAGCGGATAGAGTTGACGTTCTTGATTTCGCAGCGGGTGCCGAGCGGCTCGCCGGGCTTGCGCACGGAGACGTTCACGTCGGCGCGAAGGTTGCCCTTCTCCATGTCGCCGTCGCACGTGCCGAGATAGCGGAGGATCGAGCGCAGCTTGGAGACATAGGCCTGCGCCTGCTTCGAGGACCGCAGGTCGGGTTTCGAGACGATCTCCATCAGCGCTACGCCGGAGCGGTTCAGATCGACGTAAGTGTAGTCCGGATGCTGATCGTGGATAGACTTTCCAGCGTCCTGCTCCAGGTGGAGGCGCTCGATACCAACCTTCATGAGTTCGCCGTCAACGTCGATCTCGACCACGCCTTCGCCGACGATGGGCTGCTTGTACTGGCTGATCTGGTAGCCCTGAGGCAGATCCGGATAGAAGTAGTTCTTGCGGTCGAACACGCTTGTCAGGTTGATCGCGGCGTTCAGGCCGAGGCCGGTACGGACGGCCTGGGCGACGCATTCCTCGTTGATCACGGGCAGCATTCCGGGCATGGCCGCGTCGACCAGCGAGACGTGGCTGTTAGGCGAGCCGCCGAACTCGGTCGAAGCGCCGGAAAACAGCTTGGCGTGACTCGCGACCTGGGCGTGGACCTCCATGCCGATCACGACCTCCCAGTCACCGGTGGCGCCTGGAATGAGGTTCGACGGCTTGGATTTGCCCTTGGTAGAACCGCTGGTCTGCATAATCTTCTCCTGGAGGCTTCGCCTCTGGTTATCGCAGGAGAATGCGGGGAGCAATGGCGGCGCGGACGATGCCTCTACTGAGGCTCGATGCCGGCGACCTTCGCGTGTTCTGTCCAGACGGGGATGTCCGCTTTGACGAAGGCCGCAAAAGGTTCCGCGGCCATGAAATATGGCTCCGGGCCGATCGAATCGAGGCGCTTGGCGAACTCGGGGTTGGCCAGCATTTTACCCACTTCGTCGGACATCCGGGTGACGATCGGTTGCGGAAGGCCGGGTGGTCCGAACAATCCGAACCACGGCAGCATCTCGAAGCCGGGGGCTACGGATTCGTCGAGCGTGGGAGTCGAGGGCAGGCGTGGATTGCGGGTCTTGCTGGCGACGGCCAGGGGGATGACTTTTCCAGCTTCGACCAGAGGGACGCCCGTAAGCGCGTCGGGCACCATCAATTGGATGTTGTTGCTCAACATATCCGTCATTGCGGTCGGGTTGCTCGAATAGGGCAGTCGCACAATTTCGATGCCGGCGCGCTTCTTGATCGTCTCGCCGACGATCTGGCCGCCGCCGTTGCCATGACCGTAGGTCAGCTTGCCGGGATTCGCTTTGGCATAGGCGACCAGTTCATGAATGGTCTTGAACGGCTGCTGCAGGTTGGTTGCCACAAACGAACCGAGCTTGCCGATCCGCGCGATGGGGGTGAAGTCGGCGATTGGATCATACGGCAACGTCTTGAACAGCGATGGCGCCGCCGAATGCGTGGTGTTCCCCCCGATCAGGAAGGTGTAGCCGTCGGGCGTTGCGCGTGCGACCGATCGCGAACCCAAGGTCGCTCCGGCTCCAGGGCGGTTTTCGACGACGATGGGCTGGCCGATTGGGGTCTTGAGGTAGTCGGCGATGACGCGCGTGGCAGCATCTGTGATGGTGCCGGCGCCGAACGGGACCACGAATGTAATTCGATTTGAGGGCCACGTGTCCTGAGCTGCCGCGGGCATGGCGGCGGCAAGTGCAGACAAGGCGAGTACGGCAAGCGTCGCGCACGGCGCGAGCCGGTTCTTCGACATGGGTTTCCTCCATCGGCTTCTATTGTTTTTGGGCAAG
>CANJPN010000175.1 GCA_947475855.1 Bradyrhizobiaceae bacterium | reverse complement strand
GGTTCCATCACACACATATCGGTGATGAGCTTTGTCGGCCCCTTGGTCTTCGCGCCCTTGTTCAGCCGGTCATCGCCGCCGGTGCCATGACCCAGCGACGTGATGAACGGCAGCTTGTCCACGAACGCACGCGGGCTCTGCGCCATGGTTATGAAAACCTCACCCACATGCACCGCGATTTCAGGCGCACCACCACCACCAGGCAATCGCACCTTCGGCTTGTGATACTCGCCGACCACCGTCGTATTGAGGTTGGCGAACCGGTCGATCTGCGCGCCGCCCAGGAAGCCCACCGTGATCCGCCCGCCCTGCAGCCAGTAGCGGAACATCTCCGGCACCGACACCGTCGTCAGCGCCGTGTCGCACAACTCGCCGTCGCCGATCGACAGCGGCAGTACGGTGGGCTTCGTCTCGAGCGTGCCCGACTCGTAGATCAGCGTGATGTCCGGCGCATGCGTCATACGTGCGAGATTGCAGGCAGCCGAAGGCGCACCGATCCCGACGAAGCAGACATCCGTCGACTTCAACGCGCGCGCTGCCGCGATCGTCATCATTTCGGAAGGCGAATAGCTGGCGGTGGTCATCGCGTCGATCCGGTCTGTGGCGGCAAACGCCTGCAATATGGCGGACCGTTCCCGAGAGCAAGCCTTCCGCGAGGCCCCTCACGACACACTCGATCCATCGCGGGACGCGCACGGCGAATTAACGATCGATTAACCAGTTCTAACTAAGGATTAAACCGAGCTGACCTCAAGAACTTCTTAACCTGTGTGAGTTTGTGGAGCGTATCACATGCATTGGAGCTCGATCACACCACTCTGCGGATTGGTGAGTGCCGGCATCGCCGTCACCGCACTTGCAGCCAACGCATCGGCTGCAGACCTCGGCGGCAATTCTCGCGGATACGAACAAGCACCAGCGGCGGCCCCGCCGTTTTACGGCGCCCATTCATGGACAGGCCTCTATGCTGGTATCCAGGCCGGATACAACTGGGCCAACACCGACGTCACCTCTTTGTGGGGCCAAACCAGCGGCCCCCAGGAAACCTTCACTTACACGTCGAGCGGCGCGCTCGGAGGCCTGCACCTCGGTTACAACAGACAGGTGAACCGGCTTGTGCTCGGCGTCGAGACCGACCTGGAAATTGGCGGCATCAGCGGCTCGGGCACAGGCAGCGTCGGCGGAATCCACACGACAACCTTCGACTGGAGCGGCTCGTTACGCGGCCGGGCCGGCGTCGTAACCGGTAGCTCGCTTCTCTACGTGACCGGTGGTCTCGCCTACGGCAGCGTATCCTCGGAGCAATACCAGCAAAAAAGCCTCACGCCGTTCACTATCGATAGCCAGCGGAAAACCGGATGGACGGCAGGCGCTGGCATAGAGCAGGCACTCGCTTCCAATCTCACGGTTCGTCTCGAATATCGCTACACCGATCTCGGCTCGGTCAGCTATTACAGCCCGACGCTTTCCATGCGCGAGTCGAGCGACATCACCAGCCACGCCGTCCGCGGCGGCATCAGCTTCAAGTTCTGACGGATCGCACACTCGGGCCGACAACGAGCCCGGCGGGGCGACTTGGTCTGACCCGATCGCCTCCAACCAAACGTCCCCTCTTGCGTTCGCACGCCGTCAGGAATTCGACGAACCGCATCGTCAGATTTCCGCGGCGTGCGTTGGCCGGCCACACGGCATGCACCTTGATCGCCTCCAGCTTCCACGACGGTAGTACCTCGGCCGTCAACCCGCTGGCGACATCGTCGCGGGCCAGAAACTCGGGCGCCATTGCCAAGCCCAGTCCTGCCCGCGCAAACCCATAAAGAGCAACCGCGTTGTCTGTCACCAGCCTTGGGGTGAAGGTGACCGAAGCCGCGACGTTGTCGGGTCCGCGAAACCTCGCCCGGTTGTTGACCGGACTCAACTGAAGCCAATCCCAATTCGTGATGTCAGATGGCTTACGGGGACGTGACCGTCCATCGAGATAAGTCTTGGCCGCATAGAGCTTGACCGGCACGGCACCAATCAGCGTCGCCTTCAAGCTGCTGTCCTCCAGTGCCCTGCTCATCCGGATCGCCACGTCGATCCCCTCGCGGATCAGATCCCTTTGGACATCCGTGAAATTCAACGCCAGCTCGACTCCGGGATAGAGCTTCGCAAATTCTGCAATATCCTCGACGAGGTGAGCTTGCGCCATCACCGCCGGAGCAGTGACGTTCAACCTTCCCACTGGCAGCCGCGCATTCCCAGCGATCGCATCGAGCCCTTGTTCCGCCGCCTCTACCATTGCCGTCGCCGACTGAAACAACCGCTCTCCATGCTCGGTCAGCGAAAGCCGCCGTGTCGACCGGTAGATCAATGCTACGCCGAGCCGCTGCTCGAGATGCGTGATGTGATGACTGATCACCGAAGGCGAGATCGACAATGCAGTCGCGGCTGCGCGAAACGACCCGAATTCGACCACTTTGGCGAACACTGCCAGTAGCCTGAGCTCATCGATCATTGTTCGATCCCATAGAACATTAAAATCCATCTATACGATATTATGATCCAGTCGCGATGCTGCGATAGTCCTCGGGGCCTGGGAAGACCCGCCAATTCGCAGCTCAACTGGAGAAATCGAATGAAATCCGCCTTGATCGCTTTGATGAGCGCCGCCGCTGTTACGATATCGGCAAGCCCCGTGTGGGCAGACGACCGCGCCGTGGTGGAGAATTTCTACAAGGAGATCCTGGGTAAAGCGGCCTCCGCCGGACTTGGCGAACGTGCCACAGCCGTACTCGCACCCGCGTGGGAAAGCCTTGGCGACTACTCCGGCGTCGCCAAGAAGCGCGACCAATTCGTCGCCCAGGTCGAAGGCTTCGGCAAGCTGATCCCCGATCTCAAGTGGAGCATCGAGGATGTCCTCCAGCAAGGTAATCGTTATGTCGTCCGCGGCCGCGCGACAGGTACGCCGAGCGGACCATTTTTCGGCGCTCCCCATACCGGCAAGCGCTTCGACATAATGTCGATCGACATCCACACCGTGGAGAACGGCAAGATCGTCCGCTCGTACCACGTCGAGGATTGGGGAACGGCGCTCCGCCAGTTGAAGGCTAATTGAAGCCCGGCACGCAGCTTCGCGCCCAAACGCGGGCACGAAGCTGCGTCCCGTGCGTCGTCTCACGTCAGAATGCGAATGCCGAATGGCGTCTCGATCGCAGCGATCAGCCGCACGACCTTGCCGTCGCGGACACCAGGCGCGAACGGCAGCCCCAGCGTTTCGGTCGTCGAGCGCACGAACGCGGGCTCCGGCGTCTCGATGACGAGCGCATGCAGCTTGCAGCCCAGATCCGGCATGCCCGGCGCCGGCGCTCCCGGCTCGCCCCAGTCGATCAGATGCGGCAACCCGCCATCCGCCGGCAGGGTACCGTCGGCTCGAACCGAAAACTGCCAATTCCGGTCGCCGCGACTGACCGCCATCGGAACACCGAAAGTCGGAGCGCGTTTTCCGATCGTCGCTTCCAGGCCGGAGCAGCGCGCAATCCATCCGCGCAGCCGCCGCCCGTCGCGCCAGTCTCGCCGCACTTGCGCGGGATCGTCGAGCCCGAACCAGCGGCGGTGCGGCGACGGTCTGCCCGCACTCGGATCCGCTGCGATCACTTCGAGAAACATGCTCTCGCCGATCCGCAGCAAATGATTGTGCGTCCCCATCTCTGGATGCTTGCCGCCCGGCTGCGGTTCCACACCCAGCGTCTCGCGTACCCACGCGAGGCCTGTCGCGAGATCGGGCGCGACCACCGCGATATGATCAAGCTCGACCATTCTGAACTCTAGCCCGCAGCCCTGGCGTGCACCGCAAACGCGTCAGGTCCGCTGGCCAGGACGTTCTCCTCCATCCACTTCATGAACGTGTCGCGCTCGCGGCTGATCTCGTCCCAGTCGAGATAGAACTTGTTGTTGCGCTTGTAGTAGCCGTGCGCGTAGCTCGGGAATGCCCCACCCGGCACCACCGCGATCGCCGAAATCGTCCAGCTCGGCAGGATCACCGCGTTGGCATTTCGCCGGCCCCGCGCGTCGGAGTGATCCCCGGAGCGCGCATCGAAAAGTTCATCGACGACCTCTTCCACCGTGACGACCGACCGCTTCGCGGCGAGCACCGCTTCCTTCTGTACGCCGACGATACCCTCGAACAGCACATTGCCTTTTTTGTCCGCGCGAAGTCCATGCACGACCGATACGTCCGGCCGGTGCGCCGGAATTGCCGCTAGCCGCTCCCCCGTGAACGGACACTCGATGAACTTGATGTTCGGGTTCACCTTCGGCAGATCGACGCCGATGTAGCCACGGAAAATCGCGCACGGCAGACCTGCCGCCCCCGCCTCATACGCATTGGCCATCGCCGCGTGTGAATGCTCTTCGATCTCCAGCGGCCGCGGATGCCCCTTCTCATAGGCGTCGCGCACACGATGCAGCGAGCCCACGCCCGGGTTTCCCGTCCATGAGAAGATCATCTTCTTCACGAGGCCCATCCCGACCATCTGGTCGTAGATCAGGTCGGGCGTCATCCGGATCACCGTGAGATCCTTGATGCCTTGCCGAATGATTTCATGCCCCGCCGCATAGGGAATGAGATGCGTGAAACCCTCGAGCGCCAGCGTGTCGCCGTCACGAACATTGGCCTTGATCGCCTCGGCCAAGGATAGGAATTGAGCCACCGTAGAACCTCTCGTCGCCGCATATCGGACGCGTCCGGCCGTGTTGTGTTCGATCATCCCCAATTTTGCAACGTGATTTGCCAGTCGCATAGCGGAGCGAACCAGGATAAGGGAACACCGGCCGCAATCCTCCCAATCAGAGGGGGCGGCAACCGCATCTGGGAGAGGCAAGCAGCCGCATGTTGGGGGGATTTCTCGCATTCTTGTCGGCCGCTCTGTTCGGCTTGAACAACGCAGCAACCCGCCGTGGCGTCCTGAATGGAAGCGTCATCCAAGGCATGGCCATCACTGTGCCGATGGGCGCGCTGCTGTTTCTTCTGGTCTGCATCGCTACGGGTACACTTGGACCACTTTGGACGTTTTCGCCGCTCGCCCTCCTATGGTTCGCGTGCGCTGGCCTCGCCCACTTCGTAATCGGGCGCTACTGCAACTATCGCGCGATCGCCGCCATCGGCACCAACTTGGCGAGCCCTATCCAGCAATGGGAAGTGCTGATCACGCTCGCACTCGCAATGGCTTTACTTGGCGAACGGCTCACCCCGATCAGCGTGATCGCGATCGCGCTGCTGCTGCTCGGCCCCGCCATCGCCGCCCGCATCGAGGCTCGGAAGTCGAAGAGCGAGCCGGCGGCAAAGCCGGCAGAACCGCAATTGATGAAGTTCGAGCCACGTTACCGCGAAGGCTACACCTGGGCGTTCCTGTCGATTTTCGGCTACGGCGTCAGCCCGATCTTCGTGCGCGCGGGCCTCGACGGTGCCGGCATCGGAGCAAGCATGGCCGCCGGCCTCGCCTCATACATCGCAGCGACAATCGCCGTGATCATATGGGTTCTGGCGTCGCGCAATATCCGCCACGTTACCGAGTTGGACGCAGACCCGCGCCGCTGGTTCCTGTTCGCTGGCTTGCTCGTCGGCCTCAGCCAGATGGTGCGCTACATGGCGCTGGCGTTGGTGCCGGTCACCATCGTCGCACCGATCATCCGCATTCAATCGCTGTTCCGTATCTATTTCTCCTGGATGCTGACGCGGGAATACGAAGTCTTCGATCGCAACGTCATCATCGGCACGTTGATCTCCGTCGCAGGCGCGATCCTCATCACGCTGCCTCCGGATCTCGTCGCGAGCTGGCTGCCGCTTCCCGGCTGGATGAGATCCGTTCTCACCTGGCGCTGGCCGTAGCACCCGATTGGCTGGATAAAGGCCAAAACACCTAGCGTTCAACCGAACCGCCGCCGCAACTCCGGCATCACGTCTCGCGCATAAAGCTCGAGCGACCCGATCGTCTCGTCGAGCGTCATGTCGCCGAACTGGTGCTGGCCGACGAGTGTATTCGCCCCGGTCGCCTCGATATGTTTCGACAACCATTCCACGACGGTCTTCGGACTGCCTGCCACGCCACGCTCCTCCGCGTCGCGCAGGATGTCGAACGAAACAGAACGCTCCCAGTGGGTCGGCGCCGCCCCATGCAATTCGAATAGCCAGAGAAAGCTCTTGAGCCAGACCTTGTACGCACGCCGCGCGATCGCGAGCGCCTTCTCGTCCGTGTCCGCCAAGACGATATGCCGGGCGAGCCCCATCCGCGGCACCGCGCCATCCTTGCTGCGCGTTTCCCCCAGCACCTCCCGGTAGCGTGCGAGCAGCGCCCCCGAAGCCGAAGGCTTCTCATTGCACACCACGTTCCAGCCGAGCTTTGCTACCCGTTCCGCACTCGGCAGCGAATGCAGCCCGTACCAGATCGGCGGATGTGGCTTCTGTATCGTCATCAGATGGTTCGGCACGTTCTCGAACTTGAACTTCTCGCCCGCGAAATTGATCCGGTCGCGCGACATCGCCTGAAGGATCACCTCGAGCCCTTCCCGGAAGGTCTGGTCGGCCTCCTGCGGCTGATAGCCGACATACTTCAGCTCGATATTCGAAGCCCCGCGCCCGAACCCGACCTCCAGCCGCCCGCCGCTCAGTGCATCGAGCATTGCGATCTCTTCGGCGAGCCGGATCGGATGCGCGAACGGAACCGCGTAGATCATCGGCCCGAAGCGCAGCCGCTTCGTTCGCTGCGCCACGGCCGACAGCCACACGCTCGGCGCCGCCCCCATGCCGAGCGGCGTGAAGTGATGCTCGGCTGGATGATAGCTGCGAAAGCCGAGCCGGTCATAGGCCTCGACCACCTTGAGACGCGTCTCGAAGAACCGGTCGAGCGGCTGCCCATCCGCATCGACGTGATCAAAGACCGAAAATTCCATCACTCATCTCCCAGGTGTCAGACCCTCCGGGTCTGACACCATGCTCGACTCTCTGCGCATGTGCGTCCAGTCCCCAGATTCCGTCGATAGCACCGACGATGTCGCCACTCGACGACCATCCCAGATGGTGTCAGACCCGGAGGGTCTGAAACCCGTTCTAATGATGCTCACCATCGACATAGTACCACCTGCCACCCTCGCGAACGAAGCGGCTGGTCTCGTGCATTCTCGTCGCAGGCCCGCCGCCGGTGCGATACCGCGCCACGAACTCGACCGTCGCCCGATCACCCTCCGTGACACACTTCTTCACATCGAGCCCAAGCCACTTCGGCGGCGGATCGTGGCGCAACAGCCGGATATCCTTCGGCCGCGTGCTCGTATGCCACGTCTCGAACAGATACGGTTCCAGCCGCATCACGAACGCGCAGTAGCGCGACCGCATCAGCGCCTCGGCCGTCACCGCCGGCATCCCCGCATGCGGCAGCGCGCAGCAGTCGTCGTAACTCTTGCTGGAGCCGCAGGGGCAATCGACCGCACGCGACGACATGACGGACACCTCCGTAGGGCAGGTGAGCGCACCTGCGCGCAACCTGCCGATCCCACGCCAAACTGCCGGCGGGTTGCGCAGCCTACTGCGCCGCTCACGCGCCCTACACACGCCGCCCTACTGAAGCTTGAAACCTTTCCGCTTCACGAACGCACCCCAGTCCGTCCGCTGCGGAACCGCATACTGCCGCGCCTTGTCCTCCGACCACCCATAGGCCGGGTGCTCGCCCCATTGCTCGACATCTCGCTGGGACCGATACGGCGCCACCCCATGCCGTCGCGCATCGTAGGCATCCACCGCCTCGCGAAGCCCGTCCTCCTTGAACGTGTCGCGATGCACCGTATGCGTCAGCGGCAGCCGCAGGCTCGTCCACCCCGGCTGACGCGGCCAGCCGACACCCAGACCCGCGATCGGGAACACATGATCGGGCAGCCCCAGCAACTCGCTCACTTCAGCTGCATGATCCCTGAGCACGCTTACCGGGCAGCACCCGAGCCCCGCCGCCTCCGCCGCCGTGCAGAACGCCGACAGGGCGATGGCGGCATCGACCGTGGCGTTGAAGAACGCATCGAGATGATCGTTCGCAAACGGCTTGCCCCGCCACTCGTGCACCTGCCGGTGCCGGCGGTTGTTGCCGAGGAACACGACGAACACCGGCGCCGTCGGTATCCACTCCTGATCCGACAGCAGTTCGTTGATCCGCGCTCGTTTCGCTTGATCCTCCACGATCAGGATGTCGCGCTGCTGCAGATCGCTCTTCGTCGGCGACGACAACGACAACGCACACAGCGTATCGACGAGATCGGCCGGCACGGCCTCATCCGTGAACCGCCGCACGACCCCGCGCGATGCCATCCGAACCCACGCCTCGTTCGGCTCGACCCGCCCAGCACTCACTGGCGCACCAGCCCCGAACCGGTTCTTCAACGTCGTCCAGAAATCAGGCATGGAGTCCTCAACTGTAGGTGCGAGTGGAAGTTGGCAGAGAAGCCCTGCGAGGCAATAGCCGCAACAGTGCAAATGCGATCAACGCCCCGGCGACATAGGCGACAAAATCGCCCCACGAAAACGTCGTGCCTAGTGCCAGACGGCCAAGCCGGGTCGCACGCATGTCGTCTAACCATGGATGCGAGATCGACTGCGAGACCTCCACACCGCACGTCACGGCGAATGCCGCCATAGTCACCGCAAGCAGGCTCGAGCGAGGCCAGATCATGACCAGGACCAGCCCCACGGCGATGACGTAGGCCGCTCCGCCGGCAGCATCACGGAGAACTTCGGCTACAGGCAAATGAAACCGCAGCGTGTACCCGACAAGCATGACGCAGAATAGCGCAGCGCCAATCCATGATCGGGAAATCGGTTCCTGAACTTCTGACTTGCCGGCTTGGAAAGTGCCCACGATGTAAGCCTGCCACTCCTTGCTGGGAACAATAGCGCCACATCTCGCAGCCCGAAGGCTGGGTCAAGGCCACCGGCCCATGTGCGCCAACATAGACTCACGGAACGCTACAAAATCTCCATGCCTCCCCGGACGAACGATCCGACCGCAAGGTCGGAGCGTGAAGAGCCGGGGTCTTTACACCTCTCAGAAGTTTAAAGATCCCGGAAAGCCGCGCTGCACTCGGCTTCCGGGAACGCATGTACTTCTATGTTAGGGCGCATAGGCCACTGGCCGCGACCCAGCAATCAAACGACCCGGCCTACGCCCTCATCCCAAATGCTGCTTCCAGAACCCGAGCGTACGCTCCCAGGCGAGCTCGCAGTGAGCGCGGTCGTGCGCGTCAGGCCGCTGCTCGTTCACGAAGCCATGCTCCGCATCATATCGATAGAGCTCGGTCTTTTTCCCGGCAGCCTTGAGCGCAGCCTCGAACTTGTCGACCGCCTCCGGCGTGCACCAGCCATCGCGCAGCGCGAAGTGGCCCTGCAGCGGGACCTTGACGTCGGCCGCCTTCGCGACCGTCTCCGGCGGCAATCCGTAGAAGCACACGGCTGCCGAGATTTCCGGAACCTTGCACGCGCCGATGATCGTCACCGCTCCGCCCATGCAGAACCCGGTCAGCCCGACCTTTACCGCGTTCTTCTTCAGATATTGCGCCGCCCCCCTCACGGTCTGCTCCGTTGCATCCAGGAAGTTGAGCGAGCCCATCTCTTTGCCCGCAGCGTCGCGGTCGTGGTACGGCACCACCACGCCGGAATAGAGATCCGGCGCCAGCGCGTCGTAGCCGGCCAGCGCGAACCGGTCACACACGCCCTTGATCTGGTCCTGCAGTCCCCACCACTCCTGAATGACGATGACGGCCGGACGGTTACCGTTGCCCGCCTTCGCCAGATAGCCGGCGGCTTCCTTGCCGTCAGGCCGCTTGAACGTGATCTTGGTGCCCATGCCGAAGTCTCCAGTGAGATGGGGTTTCAGAGAAAGGGTTACAGAGGATAGGTTACAAGCTACTGGGTTATGGTGCCAGACTTGGCATTAGACTTGGCATCATACCCTGGCATCATACCATCCGGCATCTACGGCCCCTTCCCTTCCCGAACAGTTGCGATCAGCCATCACCATATGAACGTCGCCACCAAGCCGAAGCAGCCCCCATTGCTCGAGTATGGGCTCCTGCTCCTGCTTTCGACGCTGTGGGGCTCGTCCTTCTCCTTCCTGAAGCTGACGGTGGCCTCCGTGCCGCCGTTGACCGCGATATCTGCCCGCACGGCCATCGCCGGTGTCGTGCTCTATGCCGTCATGCGCTGGCAGGGCTGGCGGATGCCGCGCGACTGGGAAAGCTGGAAGACGTTCATCATCATCTCGGCCGTCAACACTGTTTTTCCCTTCATCCTGATCGCGTGGGGCCTCCAGACGGTCGACGCCAGCCTCGCTGTAATCCTCAACTCGACCACGCCCATCTTTGCATTTCTCATCACATTTCTCGTGACGCGCCAGGAAGCCGCGACCAAACGGCGACTGTTCGGCGTCGTCGCTGGCCTGACCGGCATCGTTCTCATCGTCGGCGCAGCCGCATTATCGGGTCTCGGCCAGCAACTCCTGCCGCAGCTAGGTATCGTGCTCGCCTCCGTTTCCTACGCGACGTCGGCAATCTACGGCCGCGCGTTCCGCAATATGAATCCGGTCGTGCCCGCCTGTGGCTCGCTCCTCTTCGGCGCAGCCGTGTTGTCACCGATGGCGATCGTGATCGAGCATCCCTGGAACAG
>CANJPN010000174.1 GCA_947475855.1 Bradyrhizobiaceae bacterium | reverse complement strand
GCGGCCAGCAGCATCCTGGCCGCCTCGCGCACGGCCTTGGGATCGGGCGCCATTCGCTGGAACGCCACCGGCACGTAGTCGAGCTTTCCGTTGAATTTGGCATCGAAGACTTCCTTCGGCACCTCGAGTAGAACCGGCCCTGGTTTGCCGCTGCGCATCGCCTGATAGGCACGGCGCATGAGGTCGGGAAGCTCCTCGACCGCGTGCGCCATCGCCGACCACTTGGTCACGGGGGCGAACACTTCCGCCGCGCGGAACGTCGGGTGCTGGTATTGACGCGGCATTGGCGATCCCGCGGGGATCACCAGCAGCGGCACGTTTTCCGAGAAGGCCTGGGCGACGCCTGGAAACGCATTCTCGATGCCTGGGCCGTGCTGCGCGGCGAACACGCCGTTCTTGCGGCCGCCGGTAACGCGGGAATAGCCATCCGCCATGCCGACACCCACGCGCTCCTGCCGGCACAGCACTGGCCGGATATCCAGCGCTGCACAGGCTTCGATCAGCGGATTGCGCGGGTAGCAGGCCAGGAAGCCGGTTCCCTCCCGCTTGATGATCTCGGCAACGAGTTCGGCGCCATTCATGGTGATAAGATCCTTGTCGAGAAGTGTTGGAAGTCGCGGAAATCACGTCGAACGTTATCGCCGAATTTGCTGCCCGATTTCGTCACGCATCGCATTTGCCCGAGCCGTCATTTGGCGACGCCCGTGCTTTCGACGATGGCTCGCGCCCGCGCGATGATCGCGGGAGGCGTTGCGTAAGCCGCTTTCACGTACCGTTCGATCTGCTCGCCCGTGATGGGGTTGACCTGGATGTTGAGCTTCTCGGCCTCGGCCAGGAGTTTCGCGTCCTTCATCGTCGCTTCGAACGCGGCGCGCACCGCGGCGAGACGGTCTGCGGGCACATCCGGCGGCATCAGGAACGGCCGCCCCATCACTGTCGCGCCGACGATCAGGTCAAGCACCTTGCGGTCGTCTTCGCTCTTGGCCAGGTCCAACGCGAACGGCACATCCCCCAGCTCGGAGCTCTTTTCCCCACCGACTTCGATCACGATACGGACCTGCTTGTTGGCGAGCCACGCGGGATGGCGAGCCTTCACCGCATCGTAGACCGGGCCGCACATGCCCTCGATTTCGCCGCGCTCCAGCGCCAGCATCAGTCCGGCGGTACCGCTGTAGCCGGTGACCAGCTTCATCCGCATGCCAAGCACACTGTTGAGCGCCAGCGGGAACACGATGGTGCTGGTGCCGGCCGTGCCGATCACCGTCTCCCGTTCGAACAGGTCCTTTGCGGTCTGGGTCTTGCTGGTGTTCCAGATGATGCACACCGATGTCGAGCGGTCGACGCTGCCCAGCCAGTTGAATTTGAGCGGGTCGTATCCCGTCTTGACGAGACCATACAAGGGGTCGAGTGGGGCGCTCTCGGCGATCAGGCCGATCGCCGTCCCGTCTTTGGGACCGATGCTGTAGAGGCTGTTGGCGGCGATGATGCTACCGGCGCCGGGCTGGTTCTTCACCACCACCACCGGCTGGCCCGGAATGTGCCGACCGATGTGACGCGCGACGAGGCGGCCGTATGTATCGAAGCCACCGCCTGTATTGAAGCCGATGACGAGGGTTAGCTGCTTACCCTTGTAGAACTCCTCAACCGTTTCAGCGGCGACGGGCAGGGACACCGCGCACGCAGCCAGTCCGGCCGCGACGAGCGCTTTTATAGTTTGCGGAACAATTGGTCTCACAATCGTCGCCTCCCTGAATTGATTCCATGTGCGGATTACTCGGAACCAACCCTTGTTTGTCCAACTAATCGCCTGCCGGACTAGATCGCTACTTCGCTGGCAGCGTGCTGTTTGCGCGCAGGCGGTCGATGATGGTTGCTGCGAAATCCGTGCCCTTCGCAACCTCCCATCGTGAGGATGTTACGCGATAGCTCGCTGGGTTCATGCCTGGCGGCGGTTTTCCGGCGGCATGGTCGTCCAGCGCCCGCAGAAGCAGTCGGCGAAGCTTCACGATCGCTGCATCTCCAGGCAACAGGTACTCGCGCGTGCGGTTTGCTACCGGCCCCATCGACTCCTGGATGGCGCAGTCTTGTATGCCGAAACCCTTGAGCCCCGTATACGACTTGCCGCTCGCCTGCAGATCGCGGTCGATCAGATAGTCGTTGCTCTTGTTGCGAACTGCGACGTCCGTCCCCGGAATATTCTCGGTGTGGATGCCATGGCCTTCGGCCATCGTCGCGAGATCTTTTTTGTCCAGCGGTCGGTCGCGCCTGAATTCGACGCTGTAGAGCATGGTCTGTCCGTCATCGATCGGCACCCAGACGTGCGCAGCCGGCGGAACGGTCGAGATGATCTTATGGAACGGCATGAGCATCACATTGATGTTCCAATGGATGTTTGGCCCGCCGAGATCTCGTCCTGTAGCCACCGCGAAGCCGAAGTCGGTCGCCACCACCTCGTAGTGAGACGGCACGACGCTGCGGCTGGGCTCGGCATCTCCGACATGCAGGAAGGTGAGGTGGGGCGCATCGAAGCCGCCTTCGAGGGCCTGCAGCCAGTTGCAGTCCTGGATGTGCCGGGAAGCGTGCCGGTGGCTTGCTGGCAGCGCGGTCCACTCCAGGTCGGGAAACGCCGGCTGCATGTCGCGCGGCCCCATATAGGTCCACACCACGCCCCCGCGCTCGAGGCAGGGATACGCGTTGATCTTGATCTCGCTCCTGATGCGTTCGGCGTCCCCCGCGAAGTTGGGTGGCAGGCACGGCAGGTCGACGCACTGTCCGGTCACATCGAATTTCAGGCCGTGGTAGACGCAGCGCAGTCCGCCCTGCTCGTTGCGCCCGAAGAACATCGAGGCCGTCCGGTGCGGACAGAATTCGTCGAACAGCCCGAGGCGGCCTTGGCTGTCGCGGAACAATACGAGATCCTCGCCCATCAGCCGCACCCGCACCGGCGGGCTGTCTGGTTTTGCCACCTGGTCGCTGAAGGCTGCCGGGATCCAGTAGCGGCGCATCAGTCCGCCCATCGGCGTACCCGGGCCGACTTTGGTCAGTCGTTCATTATCGCTTCTTGTCACCATGGCGCACTCAATCTGGCAGGTCACGACTTCAACGGCTATGATGTCGGGCAAGAAACCACAATGAAACGCCATTTTGAGGCGGTGTGCGGCCGACACGAATACGACAGCGTCACATTCACGCAATTTCATCCCTGGTGCAAGTTGTGGCCCGCCTCCCACGCAACAGGCGCATGCATTCGGCTCTTCGATGGAAACTCAACGGCCTCGATGTGCGACAGGCCATCATCCGGCCACCCGCTTCCATCCGATCCAGTCGACGAGCGGAGCTGCTTGCGTGGGCTGCAGGCATCGCGCAAGTTTATCTGAAATGTGAAGGACGGTCGGGGAGGAAGCATGCGCAGGACGTCCATCATTGCAGGGCTTGCCTTGGCGGCGACACTGGTCTGGCCACCTCGACCTGGTGTGGCTCAGAGCCCCGAGGAGTTCTATCGGCGGAAGAACATCCGCTTTCTCGTGGGCAGCGATGCAGGCGCGGGATTCAGCGCCTACTCCCTGCTGATGGCGGCCCACTTGGGCAAGCATGTTCCCGGAAGTCCGTCGGTCACAGTCGAGCATATGCCGGGCGCCGGCGGCATCAATTCACTCAACTATCTTGCCAACGCCGCACCGAAAGACGGCAGCGTGATCGCCATCGCCATGCCGAACTTTTTCGTGACGCCATGGACCGAGCCGCAGGCCGTGAAATTCGATCCGGAAAAATTTCGGTTCCTCGGCAGGATGAGCGATTTCGGCCGCGTTCTGGTCGTCTGGAGCAGCACCGGCATCAAGTCGATCGAAGATCTCAAAAAGACCGAGACTGCGCTTGGCGCGTCGTCCCGCCGCTCGACGACGTCGATTGCGCCACTGCTGATGAACGAGTTGCTGGGAACCCGGTTCAAAGTCATCACGGGCTACACCGGGACGGGGCCCACGATGATTGCGTTGGAGCGAGGTGAGGTCGCGGCCACGACCATCGCCTGGGCGACCGTCACGTCCCTGCACGGCGACTGGTTGAAGAGTGGAAAGTTGACGGTGCTCGGCGGGCTCGACTTCGCGCGAGTTCCGATCGAGGGCGTACCGCGAATTCGCGACTTGATCAGCGACGCCGGCCAGCGCGCGCTATGGGACTTCGTCGCTCTTCCTTCGGAGTTCGGAACGGCCGCAGTAATTGCTCCGGGGGTGCCCGACGAAAGAGCCAAGGTTCTACGCGACGCCTTTTTCGCTGCCGCGCGCAGTCCCGAATTTGCCGCCGATGCGATGCGGCGCAATCTCGAAATCAACCCGAAACCGGGAGAGGAACTCGACGCTCTGTTCAAGGCGCATGGCTCCCCAGGGCCAGAAATCGCCGCACATGTTGCCAGACTTATGGGGGTTACGCCGTGAGCCACGTGTCATTCGAAGCCGACGTGATCGTAGCGGGCGCCGGGCTGGCGGGACTTTGCGCAGCGCTTGCGGCCCATGAGGCAGGCGCACGCGTCATGATCATTGAGCGTGCACCGGTCGACGAGCGCGGCGGCAATACCCGGTTCTCGAATGGAGCGATGCGTGCGGTCTATGATGGGATCGAGGACATCGAGGCGCTTGTCGGCGAGATCGGTCCGGCCGAGCGCGCACGAACGGATTTCGGAGCCTACACGCGCGAGCAGTACTTCGACGACCTTGGCCGCGTCACCGAGTACCGAACGCATCCGGATATGGCGGGGCTGCTCGTTGATCGCAGCCGCGAGACGATGCGTTGGCTGCGCACGCAGGGCGTGCGGTTTCTTCCTCTTTACGAGTGGCAGTTCAAGCTGCCGGACGGCCGCATCAAGTTCTCTGGCGGCAGCGCCGTCGAATGTCTCGGCGGCGGTGACGGTATCTCCTCGTCCCTGTTCGCCGCCTGCGAACGCAAGGGCATCCCCATCCATTACGACACACGCGTGACCTCCCTCCGCCACGGATCGGAAGGCATTACCGGCGTTAACGCGCGGCGCGGCCGTGCCGATGTGAGCTATCGGGCCGGTGCCGTGGTGCTCGCTTGCGGCGGCTTCGAGGCAAATGCAGAGATGCGCGCGCGCTATCTTGGACCGTCCTGGGACCTCGCGCGCGTGCGCGGCTCGCGCTTCAACATGGGCGACGGCCTGCATATGGCGCTTGACGCCGGCGCGATGCCTTACGGTCATTGGTCCGGCTGTCACGCGTCGAGCTGGGATTTCAATGCGCCTGAAGTCAATGAGCTGGCCTTCGGCACGGTCTTCAAGCGAGACGATTATCTCGCAGGTATCGTGCTCAACGCATTGGGCGAGCGCTTCTTCGACGAAGGTGCGGATATCCGTGCACTGACATATGCAAAACTCGGACGGGCCATCCTGGCGCAGCCCTCGCAGATCGCGTGGCAGATATTTGACGCCAATGGGTCCGCCCAGCTGCATGGCGAATATCGTGTGCGCCAATCTGCACGCTTTAGAGCCGATACGCTCGAGGACCTTCTCGCCCAATTGGACGGCATCGACCGGAATAAAGCGCTCGAAACCATTACTCGGTTCAATTCGTCCGTCTGCACGGATGTTCCACACGACCCAGGCCGCAAGGATGGCCGCTGCACCAGAGGTCTGGCTGTGCCGAAGTCGAACTGGGCGCTGGCGCTCGACGTGCCGCCGTTCGAGGCTTACGCTGTAACGTGTGGCATCACATTTACGTTTGGCGGCGTGCGCATCGATACGACCGGCCGCATCGTCGACACCGATGGTACAGCCATCCCAGGATTGTTCGCCGCTGGCGAGATGGTCGGTGGGCTCTTCTACTTCAACTATCCGGGTGGAGCCGGACTGATGTCCGCTGCCGTTTTTGGCCGGCTTTCTGGTCAAGGTGCAGCCGCTTCGCTGGCTGCACCCCGGTCGTGAAACGCACGCCGCGCGAAAAATCCGCCGCAGATGCACGGATCGGCTGCCATCACGAACCCGCTCGGATATTGAATAAGCTGGCGCAATATGCTCCACGATTTTCGATTGTTGCGCGCCAGACGCTTGATTTCCAGCGGCCGTCGTCAAGCGTTTGGCAAAGCGCAACACAAGCAAGATGTGATTGGTGCGGCATTGATCGGCAGTGCGATTGCTCTTTACTGGACCAACTGGGAACGCGTCGCTGAAATCAATGTGTTCGCCGCGGTTCTGGCGGTGCAGGCGCTGCCGTTCCTCGCCGCATCCTCGATTGCAGCCCTTGAACGGTTGCGCATCAACGACTTCGGATCCCGGACCGCCGTGCGCCTTTCGCTTCGATCCAACCAACCCCTTTGCTCCCCGACATGAAGAGCTAGGGTCCGTTCGCAGTTGCGGGCCGAGATGATCTGAAGCTGGGCGATCCGCCAGTTCGGCTCAATTCAGCTTGATGCTGCCGAACAACCGCACGCTGGCACCGGGCAGCAACACCTCGTCCTTCTTGAACGAGACGTGGTTGCGAACGTCCTCGTTGAGCAGGTTGTCGCCTTTCAGCCCGACCGTGAACTGCGGAACATATGTATTGCCGGCCAGCTTCTGCGTATAGCTCAGCTCCGCGTTCAGCAGCGTGTAGCCGCTGGTCACCGTCTCGGCGAGACCGATCTGGTCCTGACGGAACGCGTGCAGCATGCTCACCTTCGCCAGCCAATTGACGTCGCGATAGTAGATACCCGCGCCAGCGCGATGCGGCGGAATGCGGGGAACATATTCGCCGTTGCTGAACTGCGCGTGCACGAAATCGTATTGCCCTTCGATCCCCCACACGCCCCGCCACAACGGCGCGACGTCGAGCTGACCTATGAGCTCAGCACCGTAGAAGGTTGCGTCACGCTGGCTGAAACGCAGCTCCTTGAGGTCGCCACCAGCTCCGACGCCATTGCTTTCACAATCGGCCAGCGTTTCACCGCACGTCGTGCCCGTGAGCCGCTTGAAGATGAAGCCGTCGAACGTGGTGTGATAGAAGCTGGCGTCGAACCGGAAGCTGCCCTGCGCACGCCGGAAGCCGAGCTCGAACGTTCGGGCTTTCTCGACCCTCAGGAACGGATTGCCGATTTCGAAGGTGCCAGTCGCCTCGTGCAAGCCCTTCGAGAACAACTCGGCGGTATCCGGCGCGCGCTCCGTATGCTGCGCGGTCAGTCTCATGACGACGCCCATCGGGATGTCGACGAGCACGCCCGCGCTGGCCGAGACGGGCTTGAAAGTGCGGTCGCCGTTGACCCCGACAGGGGCCGTAGGGTCAGCGAGATCGAGACCGGTGCCGGTGGCGTTGTTGTGCTCATATCGCAGGGCGCCCTGCAGGCGGACGCCCTGCGATACCTGCAACTCCTCGAACATGAAAGCCGCAGCGCTGCGTGTCCGGGCCAGCGCCAGGATACTGTCGCCTTCGAAGCTGGTGCCTTCCTGTGCCCGTCGCCCAAGTTGCACGCCGACGGCGCCAGTGAGACGCCCCAGCGCCGTCATGAGAGGCGTGTGCTGGACCTCGACGCGGCCTTCAGTTTCGCGATTGGTGAAACGCGAACCAGTCTCGAATCGCCCTTCGTCTGCGTTGAACGAGAGTTCGTTGTGCGCGTAGTTGGATTGTCCGAACCAATAGCGAACCGCCTCTACGCCGGAGCTCCGCGGCCGCCATTCGCCGCGCGACATCAGCTTGGTCTGCTCGAGGTCGATCCGCGTGCGATTCGCTTCGGCCTCGCCGCCGGGTATGCCGTAGAGGCTCGCGTAGCGCTGCAGCGAGACGCCGATGAACCCGTCGCGCCCAATGTACGAACCACCCGCAGCATAGCTCTCCGCATCCACGAACGAGTTGCGTTGGATGCCACGCGGCGTCTTGTAATCCTCTGCATGACGCTCGAACGAGTCCGCGTGAACCGCGACATTACCCGCTCCCGCCGTCGCGCTGAAACCGCCTTCGCGACCGCGATCGACGGAGCTGACGCCGCCGCGAATCTCTCCGCTGAAGCCGCCACGCGGAATGACCTCTGGAATACGGCTGTTGGTGGCGCTGACCACGCCGCCGATCGCCTGCCCGCCGAAACGCAGGGTCGCTGGCCCACGCACGACCTCGATGCGATCGGCCGCCATGGGATCGATCGGCACGGCATGGTCTTCCGACAGCGCCGACACATCATGACTGCCAATGCCGTTCTCCTGCACCCGGACACGATTGTTATCAAAGCCGCGGATCACCGGCCGGCTCGCACCGGCCGCGAAGTTGGAACCCGTAATGCCTGGCTTGTATTGTAGCGAATCCGTCAGGTTGGAGCCCTGCTGCCCGGCAACCTCACGACCGGGAACCACGGTCACGGCGGCGAATGTCGTTGGCGCAACGATGAGAACGCCGGGAGGCGGCAACGCTGCAGCGTCGACCGGTGACGCCTCTGCATCTGTTGCAGGAAGCGGGGCTGTTGGCGCAGCCGGTGGCGCAGATTTTGCCGCGGGAGCAGCCGCCTTTCGAGCGGGGGCCGCAGAAGCGGATGGGGGGGCGGAGCGTTGAGCGGGCGCGGCAACGGGGCTTGGCGTCGTCACGACGACAGTTGGCAGGCTGGTCTGAGCGGTCGCGAGCCCCGGTAGGAGGGCCAATGAAACGAGGGGGGCAATGCCAAGCGGCTTGAGCGGATGGCTTAGTGGCGACCTCATCATGCCTGCTCCTCGAATATGCGTCGGATCTATCGAGAAATGTTATACTGTTACAATCGTATTGCGGGAAGTACGGCCTCCGTACGGCTCTCAATTTAGGGCGGCGAGTGGTGCAAAAATGTTACAACATAACGTTTCGGGCTTGATGAAATTATCCAACTGCCGCCAAGCATGCCGCCGAAGACGTCCCATTGATCGACGCGACGTGCGCCTTACCGGCCCACCCAAGGCGGAGAGAACGGGGCGAAGCCCGCATCGACGTCTCGAGCTGAGGTGATCTCAGAGATCGCGATCAAGCATCGCGACCGCGAGACCTCTTTTGGGAGCTTAACAGACGTGCGAGGGCGGAGCCTCGCTCAGCTCGACCTGTTGCGGCGATGGGCTGTCGAACCGAATGGCATTAACCGGCCTGCGGTCTGCGGCCAGCCGTCAGTCCTGCGCAAACTTCTTCTCGAACGCCCAGACGTCCTCGAAGCCAACGAGCTTGTTGAACTCTGCGAACGAGTAGAGGTCGATTTCCTGGGTGCTAACGCCGTTCTTTTCCAGGTTTGCGTATGCTTTCTGCAGTGCTGCGCCAACGGACAGGAAGCCGATCGCTGGGTGTATGGCGATCGAATAGCCCATCTTTTGAAGACGCTCCGCGGAAAGGATTGGCGTTCGTCCGCCCTGGACCATATTGGCGAACAGCGGCGCGCGGATCTCCGCGGCGACCTTGAGCATTTCGGCCTCGGTTTCGGGAGATTCGACGAACACCACGTCCGCGCCGGCCTTTGCGAATGCCTTTCCTCGCCGGATCGCTTCGTCGATGCCCAGAGCCGTGCGCGAGTCCGTTCGGGCTATGATCAGGAAGTCGTCGCTCCGCCGGCTGTCGACGCCCACTTCGATCTTGCGGACCATTTCTTCAAGCGGGATCACGCGTCGGTTGGGCGTGTGCCCGCACTTCTTGGGAAACTCCTGGTCTTCGATCTGCATCGCGGATACGCCCGCGTCCTCATAGCCACGAACCGTGTGCCTGACGTTGAGCAACCCACCGTAGCCCGTGTCCGCGTCGGCGATGATCGGTTTGTCCGTCATCTTCACCATCTGGGCTATGCGCTCGATCATGTCGCGGTATGTGGCGATGCCGGCATCGGGAAGCCCAAGGTACGAAGCGACTGTCCCGTAGCCGGTCACATACAGCGCCTTGAAGCCCATCTTGTTCGCGACGAGCGCCGATATCAGGTCGAAGATTCCTGGCGCCAGGATGAACTCCCGATTGTTTATCGCGGCCTTCAGTTTCGGATCAGCCATGTGATGTCCTTCGCCTCCAGTTCCAGTGTCTGTCGGATGGTCTCAGATCGCCCATTGCGAGGCGGAAGCTCCGGATGAAAGCGGCAACATCGAGCTGCTACTTGGCATTGCCCGAATAGATCTAGCCGCAGCATAAAACGAGTCCACATCTTTTGTCGGCTTGAGCCCAGGAGACGTCGCCAATGATGGGCGAACTCGCGCCCTCCTGGTGGCGGTGGCTTTAGAGGAGTTCCGGGCTGCCGGTTCGCAGCGCGAGGCTTGCTCCCGCACCCTTCCGCATCCTATCAACGACGGTGAATACGTCTCCCTAAAAGGTAATCGACGCATGAGCGATCCAGTCTGGGCCCTTCCTGGGAGTGTGGAAAGCAGCGGGATTGATGGCCCCTATCTCGTCGGCGGGCAGTGTCGGGCCTGCGCGTTGAAGCTCTATCCGCAAGCGCCCGTGTGTCCCGCATGCTGGTCGAAGGATGTGGCGCCCGCGCGCTTGTCTCGCCGTGGCACGCTGTACACTTACACCGTCGTGTACGCTGGAAGGTCCGGCTGGCAGACGCCCTACGCCCTCGGTTACGTAGACCTTGATGACGGCGTACGCGTATGCGCGCCCCTTGATTTCGCGGACGGTGAGGCGCCGAAAATCGGTGGTGTCGTCGAGTTGACGGCCGGTCCTTTGCGCACGGACGAAAAAGGTGTGACGCACCTCAGCCATCGGTTTCGGCAAGTTGCTCAAGGAGTGATC
>CANJPN010000173.1 GCA_947475855.1 Bradyrhizobiaceae bacterium | reverse complement strand
TGCACCGACCCGGCGGTGCCATAGGGAAGCCCCGCGATGATGGCGCCTGCCGCAAACGTATCCGGATAGGTAGCCAACATGACGTTCGCCATGGCGCCACCGGCGGACAGGCCCGTTACGAATACGCGACTGCGATCCGCGCCGTACGCCGAGATGACGTGCTGGACCATCTGGTGGATCGAGTGCGCCTCACCATCGTCACGTCGAACATCGCCCGGCACGAACCACGAGAAGCAGCCCTTGGGATTGTTGGCGGACTGCTGCTCCGGATAGAGGACCACGAACCCGAGGTGGTCTGCCAGTTTCGACCAGCCGGCGCCGACCGCGTACTCCGCAGCGCTCTGGCCGCAACCGTGCAGCGCCACGACCAGTGGAGGCGTGGCAGCAAGCCGGGCCGGAATATGAATATGCATTCGCAGATTGCCGGGATTGGTCCCGAACCGGCTCACCTCGCACAGGCCCGCCGGTTCATCCTGGTGTGGCGATACCGCGCGTGGGGCAGCCGTCTTCGTCACCTGGCCGATCAGTCTCTCAAACCTGCCTTGTAATTGTTTGACCTGATTCAAGTTTCTTCCGAAGCCACTCATTCAACCCCCGAACTCTCGTCACAGACGATTGCTGCGTCGCAACAATTATATTGCAACGCACAATCCGGCGCAAATGAGGGGCTTTCAAGTCGACGGGCCGGCTGCGCCCGCCGAGCAACGTTTCCGCGACAATTGCGACACGGATTCTGCCAACCTGCAAACCGACATGAGCATATCTGGCGTCAGACCGGGGGGGCCGACACCAGCGGGAGGCCACAACACCAATGCTCAAACAACGGGGCACATGCCGCCGTCGACATTGATGGCTGTGCCGGTAACGTAGCTGCCGGCGTCGGAAGCAAGGAAAAGGATCATGTTGGCGAACTCCTCGGCCGTGCCGACACGGTTCATCGGAATGCGCTGCGCCATCTCGGCCAGATATTCCTCGAAAGAGCGCTGCTTTTTGCCTTCCGCCTTCTCCTTGGCGTAACCGCGCACCCACTGGTCCGTCTGGATGAGGCCGACGAGGACGGCGTTACAGAGCACGTTGTAGGCCGCGCCTTCGTTGGAGATCACTTTCGTCAGGGCCATTCCCGCTGCGCGCGTTACCGACGTCGGGGCGCTGCCGAACCTCTGCCACTTTGCGCCTGAATTGAGCGTGTTGATGATGCGGCCCCACTTGCGCTCCTTCATCTTCGGCAGGGCGGCGCGTGAAAGACGGATCGCGGCGAACAACTTGAGATCGAAGTCGGCTTGCCAGATCTCATCGGTGGCAGCCTCGAATGGGCCGTTCTGATGCGTACCGGCGTTGTTGACCAGCACGTCGATGCGGCCGAGTTCCTTCTCGGCGGTGGCGAAGATGCGGGCGCAGTCGTCGGCCTTGCTTACGTCGGCTGCTATCCCCACAATCTTGCCCTTGCCTTCTTTGGCAAGGGCAGCGCAGGCCTCGTCGAGCACAGCGCGACGGCGCGCAACGATGGCGACGTTGGCGCCAGCCTTCATGAAGTTTGCGGCAGCAGCGTAGCCAATGCCCTTGCTGGCACCGGTGATGAGCGCGCAACGCCCGTCCATTCGCATATCGATCATGTGCGTTTCCCCAGAGGTTGGATTGGTTCGGTGCGGTAGAGAGCACGCCGCCGGACGGGCGGCAACCGCGACACTGCGAACAACGGCAATGCCGAGGGCAAGCGATCGCTGTAGAAGTTAAATGGCTTCAAGTTGATAGGACCGACCTATTTCGCGGAGCCTGCCGGCTCAAGGCCGGCCGCTTCCCAGTGACGGCGCGCGCCGGGTGCGGTCAGCGAGGCGATATAGAGCCGCGCGGCATCGGCCGAAGGCGAGCCCGCCACGACCGAGGCCGCGAAGGTTATGTAGCTCTGAACCTCGCGCGGCAGCGGGCCGACGAGCGCGACACCTTCGCTCGGGAGGATCTCACTGATGTTGAACATCCCGACCGCCGCCTCGCCCTTCGCGACCATCTCGACGCCGCCTGCGATCGCCTGGCGATAACGCAACTTCGGCTTCAGCGTCTCGGCGATGCCGAGTTCGACGAGCAGCTTCGCGATCGCCTTGCCTGCCACGCTGCCCGCCTGCGCTGGATCGGGATGCACGATTGACGGCGCGGACAGCAACGCTGCGCGCAAGGCTGCGACGGTTGAGATATCCGGCTTCGGCGCGCCGCGCTGGACGGCGAGACCGACGCCGACGCGCGCGACCGCGACACGCGTGCCAGGTACGAGCTTGCCGGCACGATCCAGGGCATCGAGGGCTTGTTCTGGCGCAACGATCACGTCGGCTTTTTCGCCAGCCGAGAGCTTGGCCTGCAGGCCAGCCGGCATCGCGACGACGAAAGCGACCTTCGGTGCCGCGGGCGAGCTTTCGGCCAAGTTGCGTTGCGCGACGGACGCGCCGCCCGAGCTCATCACGACGAGGTCGGCGGCAGCCGCACGATGCGAGACGGCGAGTGCGAGCGACAAAACAGCGGCACGAACGATAGCTTTGTGCAAGTTGCCGGCCGGATCCATGACATCCTCCTCACCGTTGCGTTTTTACCAGTTCATCCCACGGTGAAGACGCAGCATGCAACTACAGCCTTCTCGCTGGCAGAGTCGCTTCCCCTCATTTAACGTTTGCTTTGAACCGCGAGGCTCGACGCTCGCCGAGGGAGGAACTGAATGCCGCCGCTGAAGCTGACATTCGCCTGTTCGACCTACGACCGGATGGTCGCGCTGCGGACCGGCGACGTGAAACCGGAAGGCATCGACCTGGCGTTCAAGGCGATCGAGAACCCACGCACGATCTTCGACCGTATGGGCTGGAACGCCGAGTTCGACGTCGCGGAATTTTCATCGTCCGAGTACATCACGAGGATCGCGAAGGGTGACAGGACGTTCGTGGCGCTACCGGTGTTTCCCAGCCGCGTTTTCCGGCACAGCTTCATGTTCGTGAACGGTAAGCGCATCAAGACGCCTGGAGATCTCGAAGGAAAGCGCGTCGGCCTCGTGCTCTATACGCAGACGGCGTCGCTGTGGATTCGCGGGATGCTCGCCTCGGAGTACGGCGTCGATCATTCCAAGATCACATGGGTGCAAGGCTCGATGCGGGCGCCGGGCGCGCACGGCAACCCGAATCCGCCGAAGCTCCTGGTGGCGCCGCGCGTAGAACAGAACACGTCGGACAAGTCACTCGAACAATTACTCGACGCGGGAGAGATCGATGCCGTCGTCGGTACGCGCGTGCCTACATGCTATGGCCGGAACCCCGACATCGTAAGACTGTTTCCGGATTTTCGAGCCGTGGAGCGCGAATACTATAAGCGCACGCGCATCCATCCGATCATGCACCTCGTTGCGATGCGGCGCGAGATCCACGAAGCTCATCCTTGGGCGGCGGCGAGCCTTTTCAACGCATTCTTGGAAGCAAAGCAGCGCTGCTACGACATGCTCAACATCGAGGTTGCCCCGCGCTACATCCTGCCGTGGCTACAGGCCGACGTAGAGGAAATGTACGAGGTGTTTGGTCCCGATCCCTGGCCCTACGGCGTGGAGGCGAACCGGCCGACGCTGGAGGCACTCGTCGCGTGCCTGGTGGATCAGCACTACATCGAAAAGCCCGTGCCGCTGGGCGAGCTGTTCGTCGGCGAGACGGATTACAGGCCGAAAGCGGCGGCGGCGATATAGGAAAGCGGCGTCGCAACGGTTATTTCACAACGAGGCCGGCTTGCTTCGCCACGTCGCGCCACTGGGTCAGTTCATGCGTGATGCGCTGCGATAGCTCGGCGGGGCCCTTGGCGGCGATGTCGTAGCCAAGTTTTTCCAGACGAGTGACGGTATCGGGTTTGCGCAATACATCGAGCGTAGCCTTGGTCATCTTGGCCAGAATTTCGGGCGCTGTCGCGGCTGGCGCGAGCAGGCCGAAAAACGTGTCGGCGACGAAGCCCTTGTAGCCCAGCTCGACCATGGTCGGCACATCCGGCAGCTTTGACCAGCGGTTCTCGCTCGTAACCGCCAGCACCTTCACCGTGCCGGCCTCGACCTGCGCTTGTACTGATGGCACCGGCGTGGCGAGAAGCTGGACTGACCCGCTGAGAAGTGACTGCAAAGAAGGGCCCGCGCCGGTGTGGGCGACGTGCGACATGACGATTCCGGAGCGGATCTTAAGGAGCTCGGCTGCGAGATGGCCGACCGTGCCGGTGCCCGGTGTCGCATAGTTGAGACCGTCGCCGCGCTTCGAGAGATCGATCAGCGCCTGGAGGTCTTTTGCGCCCAGCTTGGGCGTCACCGAAAACGCCGATGGTGTCGTGGCGATCAATGCGATCGGCGCGAAGTCCTTCTCGGCGTCATAGGGCGTCGCTGCCGACATCGCGACCGAAATGGTGAGGCTCGATGCGGCAACGAGGATGGTGTAGCCGTCGGGATCAGCGCGGGCGACAGCGCCGATCCCGATGCGGCCACCGCCGCCGCCGCGGTTCTCGACGACAAAAGAACCGCCCAGCGCTTCGGACAAGCCGTTCGCCAATGTGCGGGCGAGGTCGTCGGTGGGGCCGCCCGCGGCAACGGCAACGATCAGCTTGACTGGACGTTCAGGCCACGCGGCGTGAGCAAAAGGTGTGTGAACCTGCATGCCCGCAATCAAAGCGGCAGCCGCACACAAGATCGAACGAGGTGCATATTTCACCTTGCCGCAATGCCTATTCCGCGTGCTCATTCCGGCGCTTCCCCACAGCCTCGTTTTGCGGCAACAGAAGCATGTGGCAAGGGGGACCTCAATAGCGAATGCTACGCAGGCACCATGCCTCGCCGGCGAATTGGCGAAGCATGATATCGAAGCCGCTCAGCTCGGGCGCCCCCGGCCGTGGCCGCTGACTTGACGCGAGTTATCACCGCTGGAGCCGCTTCCTTGCCAAGCCGGAAATTCATCATCGCGCGTGGACCGATCCGCTGGTTTCTGATGGTGTCGAAAAGCGTCGGGATCGCGATGCCGTGGGGCCGCGCTTATCTGCTCGAGCCCTGGCATCAAGACCGCCTGACGCGCCTGCACGAGCTGGTCCACCTGCGACAGATCCAACGGGAGGGCGCGGTACGCTTCAGTTGTCGTTATCTCTGGTGGCTCATGCGTTACGGCTATTGGCGCAATCCCTACGAGGTCGAGGCTTACGCCATTGAGGCAGAGGCGCGGGAGCGGCGCGGCGCGCCTGGCAAAGAACGCCGCTCCAAACGCCTGACCGCATGATCGACCTGCGTATCGAGCGGTGCGCGCATGCAATTGTCGACACCCAGACCGACTTCTGGTCAGGACTCCGTCAGATCACACCGGTTACGGTCGCCGGCCGGGGGTTGGGCCTAGACGGGCGCGGAGAGTAGGTAGGGAGTGGCCGGCCTGATTTTCTGCGCCATTGTTGCCCAGGTGGTCGGCGAAGATGCTCGAAGGTCGCGCACAACGGAGGCTTCGAGTGAACGACTTCAGCGTGACGGGTGGTCGCACGGGCTTCCTGTTGGTCCATGGGCTCGGCGGTACGCCGCGTGAGCTGCGCTATCTCGCCATGGCTCTCGAGCGTGCCGGCTACGCCGTGCACTGTTGTCAGTTGCCCGGCCATTGCGGGACGGAACAGGATCTGATCGCGAGCACGTGGACGGATTGGAACGCTGCAGTCGCATCAGCCTATGCCGATCTCCGAAAGCAATGCCCTCGGGTAATCGTCGGCGGACTATCGATGGGGGCGGTCCTCGCGCTAAACCTCGCGGCAGAGACCGAGCAAAAGCCGGATGGACTGCTCCTGTTGGCGCCGACGTTCTGGTACGACGGCTGGGCCGTGCCCTGGTACAGCTTTCTGATCCGCCTGCTCAAAAGTACGCCGATCCGGCATATCGCCTACTCGACCGAGCGCGAGCCTTTTGGCATCAAGGACAAGCGGGTACGCCACATCGTGATGCAGCAGATGCTGAGCGGCGACAGCTCGGTAGCCGGCTGTCTCAGGACGCCGGGAGAGGCGTTGCGCCAATTCGTAGATCTCGTTGATCACGTGAAGCCGAGACTCGGATCGATCAAGTGTCCAGCGCTTGTCCTTCATCCTCGTGAAGACGACATGGCGAGCCTGTCAAATGCCGTTTTGTTGCAACGAAAGCTCGGCGGCCTCGTCGAATGCGTCGTGTTGGACGATTGCCACCACATGATCACAATCGACCAGCAGAGAGACCTTGTCGTTGACAAGACGGTCCGCTTCACCGAATGGCTTGAGGCGACGATCGACGAGCAGGTTCGCCGGAAGGTGTGGCGGAGCTTGAGGGCCGAGGCCGGTGTGCCGGACGTTACGGGCACTTCAGTACCGTGATTGCGCAGTGTTTGCAGAGAGTTGTCGATGGAGTTTGCGCTCGGAACCTGCACTATCGCCAGCGGCGCCGCCAGCGCCAAGCGTGGTTCCGCATGCTTTTCTAGAGTAGTGGCAGGCCTTGCACTTGCTCTACTCGCGACAATCCCGGCCTCGGTCCACGCTGGGGACGGTAGCAGCGCACCTGCCACGTCAAACGGCCCGCTCCTCATCACGTTGGGATCCAACGCCGTTTACGGCCCGCGCTTCGAGGGATCGAAGCGACATGACCTGGGACCGTGGCCGATCATCAGCTGGCGCCACCGGGGCGACAAAGAATGGCTCGACATGCCGACCGACGGCATGGATTTCGCGCTCGTCGAAACCGACAAGTTTCGGATGGGTCCGGTCGGCTACTGGCGCTGGCAGCGTGACGCCGGCGCTTCCCCGCGCGGCTTCGCGCAAGTCGGTCAGGGAAAGCGTTCGATCGAACTGTCACTCGAAGCCGGCGGTTTCGCCGAGTATTGGCCCGTCGAGTGGCTGCGCACGAGACTTGAAGTCCGCGAATCGGTCGTGGGCGCAAAGGGCCTCGTAGCCATCGCATCGTCCGATCTCGTTTGGAAGCCAGATAGACAATGGACAATGGCTGCCGGTCCGCGCCTCTCGTTCGGCGATAGCCGCTTCATGACGTCGTACTATGGGGTTGATGCCTCGCAGTCTGCGACCTCGGGCCTGCCGACCTATTCCGCCCAGGCCGGCATACGCTCCTTTGGTGCCGGCATGCTGATCCGCAACAAAATCTCCGAGAGCTGGATGGTTCAGGGGTTCGCGGACTACCAGCACCTCACGGGTTCGGCAGGCGACAGCCCGGTCATCTCGACACGCGGCACGCCTGAGCAATTCCTGGTCGGCATGGGCGTGAGCTATACGTTCAAGGCGCCATGGTAAGGCTGCATATGGTCCCCGACCGTGCGGGGACGACCTGAGAACTCCGAACGATTTGCGCCTGTCCGGAACACCCGTGGCAGGCTTTACTCTGCTCCGTCGGTGACCGTCCGCGATCAACCGGTTTGCAGTAGCCGCTAAAGTCGCTATCTAGTGTAGCGCATCTGACCTTTGGTACCCGCTCGCAGCTGACCCCGGAACCAAATGTCAGATGCAAAATCTACACTAGAATCATTATGTTACTAGTGTTCCTATTGGCTCCGACATTTGCTCGCTACCAAGCTGCAATGGGAAGCAAATGTCGGAGCCGGAACACTAGTGGCCACGAAACACCAGCAGACCCGTCCGGGAGATCCCAGAGCCATGCCGACGACCCTCTACGACAAGATCTTCGAAGCTCACGTGGTGGACCGCCAGCCGGACGGGACCTGCCTGCTTTATATCGACCGCCATCTGGTCCACGAAGTGACCAGCCCGCAGGCGTTCGAGAGCCTGCGTATCAACAAGCGCAAGGTGCGCGCGCCGGAGAAGACGCTGCTGGTGGTCGACCACAACATTCCCACGACTGACCGCACCAAGCCAAACCCCGATCCCGAAAGCACGGCGCAGATTGCTTATCTCGCTGAGAACGCCAAGATCTTCGGGCTCGAATACTATGACGGCTTCGACAAGCGCCAGGGCATCGTCCACGTAATCGGGCCGGAGCAGGGCTTCACTCTGCCGGGCACGACGCTGGTGTGCGGCGACAGCCATACCGCGACCCACGGGGCGTTCGGCTCGCTCGCGCACGGCGTCGGCACGTCTGAAGTCGAGCACGTGCTCGCCACGCAGACGTTGATCCAGAAGAAGTCCAAAAACATGCGGGTGACCGTCGACGGCAAATTGCCCGAAGGGCTGTTCGCCAAGGACATCATCCTCGCGATCATCGGCGAGATCGGTACCGGCGGCGGCACCGGGCACGTCATCGAGTTCGCCGGCCAGGCGATCCGCGACCTGTCGATCGAAGGCCGCATGACGGTCTGCAACATGACCATCGAAGGTGGTGCACGCGCCGGCCTGATCGCGCCCGACGAGAAGACCTATGCCTACCTCAAGGGCCGCCCGAAGTCGCCGAAGGGCGCCGACTGGGACAATGCGGTCAAGTACTGGGAAACGCTGAAGACGGACGAGGGCGCACACTTCGACAAGGAAGTGCGGATCGACGCGGCAAACCTGCCGCCGATCGTCACCTGGGGGACCAGCCCCGAGCAGGTGACCACCATCACAGGCCGGGTGCCGACGCTCGAAGAGATCAAGGACGAGGGCAAGCGGAACTCCGCCATCCGGTCGTTCGAGTACATGGGTCTGAAGGGCGGTGAGAAGATGACCGACCTCAAGATCGATCGTGCATTCATCGGCTCGTGCACCAACAGCCGCATCGAGGATCTGCGCGCGGCGGCAAAGGTCGCCGAGGGCAAGAAGGTCAACGCCAACGTCAGCGCGATGGTCGTTCCGGGCTCCGGGCTCGTGAAAGAGCAGGCGGAAGCAGAAGGCCTCGACAAGATCTTCATCGCCGCCGGTTTCGAGTGGCGCGAACCGGGCTGCTCGATGTGCCTTGCGATGAACCCGGACAAGCTAGAGCCGGGCGAGCGCTGCGCGTCGACGTCTAACCGCAATTTCGAAGGCCGGCAGGGCTACAAGGGCCGGACGCATCTCGTGTCGCCGGCCATGGCCGCCGCCGCCGCAATCGCGGGGCATTTCGTGGATATCAGGACGTTCAAGTAAGTCGTTGGATGGGGTCAGACCCGCAGGGACTGACCCCGGGGCGAACGATGGTGGGGCTGGATCCGAAAGGTCCGGCCCTTTTTCTTTGGAGGTCTGTCAGAGCCCCGGGTCGTCAAGTTATCAGCCCCGCAGGGTCCGATACCGCCTCAAGCCGCTCTCCGGTCGCCGTTGGGTCGGAGGGCTTCGATGAGTTGCTCGGCGCGCGGGGCGTTCTCGACGAGCCAGAACGTCTCGGCGAGATCGGTTTCGTCGCCGTCGGAGTCGGTGGTCTTGCCGAGGACGATGCGGATGGTGCCGCGGCCTGACGCGAAGTCCGTGCGTGCGACGGAAACGATACGCGACGGCTCGATCGATGATACCGCGATCTCGCCGCGCTGGCGCCGAATGGTGACGATCCGTCGATCGGTGACGAGGTGGACCATGGCGTTGGCCTTACGCGAGATCCATAGCGGCGTCGCCAGCATGCTCAGGCCGACGCCGAGAAAGGGGAGCCCCCACAGAGCGATCACTATCAGCCAGATGATGGGCGTATTGGTCTTTGCGCGGGCTAGCTCCTGCATCAGCAGGCCGAGGCTGGTGAGTTCCCAGCGAACCGTGAAATAGAGCCACGGCAATGCGAAGATCCAGACCAGCATCGACCACTTGGCGGCGGTAGCGCCATCCGGTCGGCCGACCCATTCGATACGCTCGCCGCGCGTCTCGCGTTCGGCTGCCCGAGCGAGCGGGGCGGGGAGGTCTGCAAAGGCCGACGGAAAGACCGCCTGTTCAGGTGCACGTTGTGTCGCACTGACTGCCGCAGCCGAGCGCTGGTCGAGTGTCGCCTGGACAAACGCGACATCGGGGATGCCGGGCCAATTAAGCGTCTCGGGACGGGGACTGCCCTCGACATCCCGCTCGACGCCGCAAGAGATCGAGACTGTTCCAGAGCCATCGGCGCGCTCGCTGCTTCGTACGAAATTGATCGCACTGCGCGGCTGGTCGTCGAGCGGCTTCGTGCTGCCGATCTCGACGGTGAGCAGGCGCCTGTCAGTGACGGCGTGAACACGGCGCGAGCCGGAGCGAAGCTCACGATAGAGGTGCAACCAGAGGACAGCACCGATGACGACAAAGGGCGTCAGGAAAGCCAGAATGCCGATCGCCACCCCGGTCGAGAGGCCGTTCGCCTTCGGCGGCAGCAGCCCGAACGAGCCAGCCGCGACGATGGCCACGAAAAATCCGATGATGGACGTCCAGCCTACCGCGAAGACGCCGCTGAAAAAGTGGTTGCCCCAGTTCGCCCGCCAATCGGGGGGTCCTGCCCATACGACTGTTTCGCCGGGTTGCAGCTCCTGCTGCAATCTTGTCCGCAACGGCTTCGAGAGCTTGAAATAGCTGGTGCTCATGGCCGAAAATATAGCTGCCGTTCGTGACAATTCTGCAAACGGGCGAGCAATGCGGCGGGAAGCTGCGAAGTGTGGTGAGCATTCGGTAAATTGGCCAGGGAGTAATGCGATGAACAAATCTCTCGTCCAACAGCAGTTCGGCCGACATGCCGGCGCATATGTGACATCGGCGGTGCACGCCAAGGGGGCCAGCCTTGCACGGGTGGTCGAGTTGGTCCAACCCAAGCGTGAATGGACGGCGCTCGATGTCGCGACGGGGGCGGGGCACATGGCGCTCGCG
>CANJPN010000172.1 GCA_947475855.1 Bradyrhizobiaceae bacterium | reverse complement strand
GGGCCATTCGAGATCGGCGATGTCGAACGGCGCCGTGCATCGGCGACTGGCTCATCAGCCAGACGATCTCGCCGAGCACCTGGCTCACGGTCTGCGCCGAGCCCTCCGGCGCGGGCTTGTCGAACGGCGATGCGCCGGGTTGTGATGCTTGCGCGGTTGGCTTGCCGCCTGCGTTCGGTGATCCGTTGGTGGTCATTGCGTGCACTCCCTGGTCGAGCACCGGCGTGGGGTAATTGGGGACAGCCACCAATTTCGGCCGTCGCGCGTTTGCGAGCGCGTGCATTTCGAGGCTCTCTCGACTTCGTCAGTGTGCGCATGTCGTTCGCAGGCTAAGCGGGGGGGCGCTGTTGCGGCAAGTGCAGTCGAACGTCGATCAGCTGATGCATCCTCGTTCGAGCCGCCAGTAAATGGTGGCTGTCCCCATTTTCGCGCACACGCCTGCCGTTTGACGCTTCCCGCGATCTGCGCTAGCCCGACCGAAGGCCAACCGAGGCCACGCAAAGGCAATCGCACATGAACGTATTCGCGCACGTCCAGGGTCGCATCGTGGCCGCGCTGGAGGCTTTGAAATCCGAGGGCAAGCTGCCGGCGGACCTGTCGCTCGCGTCGGTCGGTGTGCCGGACGAGCCGCGCGATCCCAAGCACGGGGACATGGCGACGAACGCGGCGCTGGCGCTGTCGAAGGCTGCGGGCATGAAGCCGCGCGAGGTCGCGGACATGCTGGCGGCCAAGCTCGCGGCCGATCCGGAGATCACCAAGGCCGAGGTCGCGGGGCCGGGCTTCATCAATCTCACGTTCGCGCCGAGCTTCTGGCACGGGCTGATCCGCGACGTGCTCGCAACCGCGGACGCCTACGGGCGGTCTCAGTTCGGCGGGGGCGAGACCGTCGATATCGAATACGTTTCGGCCAATCCGACGGGGCCGATGCACATCGGGCATTGCCGGGGCGCGGTGTTCGGCGATGCGCTCGCGAGCCTGCTGGCGCACGCGGGCTACAAGGTGACGCGCGAGTACTACATCAACGATGCCGGCGCGCAGGTCGACAAGCTCGGGCAGTCCGCCTACCTGCGCTACCTCGAAGCGCTCGGCGAGTCGATCGGCGAGATCCCTCCGGGGCTCTATCCCGGCGAATACTTGAAGCCGATCGGGGCGGCGCTGGCCAAAAAGTACGGCCATGCATTGAAGCAGAAGCCGGACGACGAGCGGGTTGCGATCTGCCGGCAGGCGGCGATCGACACGAACCTCGCTGAGATCAAGGAGGATCTGGGCCAACTCGGCGTGCATCACGACGTGTTCTTCTCGGAGGCTTCGCTCACCAAAGGCCGGGACCGGATCGGCGAGGCGATCGCGAAGCTGAAAGCGAAGGACCTGATCTTCCAGGGGGCGCTGCCACGTCCGAAGGGGCACGACGAGGACGAGTGGGAGGAGCGCGAGCAGACGCTGTTCCGCTCGACCGCGTTCGGCGACGACATGGACCGTGCGCTGCAGAAGTCCGACGGCAGCTACACCTATTTCGCGGGCGATGTCGGTTATCACTACGACAAGCTGGAGCGGGGCTTTGCGCACTACTTCAACGTGCTCGGCGCGGATCACGTCGGCTATATACCCAGGCTGAAGGCGGTGGTGTCGGCGCTGTCGGACGGCAAGGCGAGCTACGCGACGCCGGTGTGCCAGCTCGTGAAGGTGCTGCGCGACGGCCAGCCCGTGATGATGTCGAAGCGCGCCGGCACGTTCGTCGCGCTGCGCGATGTCGTGGACGAGGTCGGCAAGGATGCCGTGCGGTTCATGATGCTGACGCGGAAGAACGACTCACCCATCGACTTCGATCTGAAGAAGGTGCTGGAGCAGTCGAAGGACAATCCGGTGTTCTATGTGCAGTACGCGCATGCGCGCTGTGCGTCGGCGCTGAAGCGCGGACAGGCGGAAGTGCCGGGGCTCGACATCGCGAAGGTCACGTCCGGCAAGGGCGATCTATCGGCGCTCGACGATCCGGCCGAACTCGATCTGATCCGGCAGATCGCGAAGATGCCGCGTATGATCGAAGGGGCGGCGCGGGACCGTGAGCCGCATCGTGTCACGTATTATCTCTATGATCTCGCTTCGAGTTTTCATCAGCTCTGGAATCGTGGCAACGATTCGCCACATTTGCGCTTTATCCGTGCGGAGGAGCCAGGGCTCACCGAAGCACGGCTGACGTTGGTGGCGGCAACAAAGCAGGTGATATCCTCGGGTTTGGGCGTGTTGGGGGTCCACGCGCCCGATGAACTACGATAGCTATCGAGTCGTAAGCTTCGGATTCGACTTTTCTTGAACGCCGAGTGGGGCGATAAAAGACTACCGCACTCAGGTCGGCGAGCCTTATTCCGCGAGGGACTTGGACCAATGTCCGGTACGCAAGGTCGCATTCCGCCCCCAATGCCGCCAGGAATGCCACTTCCGGGGCAGCGCCGAGCGATGCCGGAGGGTGGACAGCCCGTTCAACAGGGTGGCGGGCCCGTTCCTTCGTTTCCTCCACGATTCCAGGCACCGCCCCAGCAGCACGCGCAACCGGGTTTCGGTGGCTATCCCGATAACGGCGAGAGCCTCCAGCCGCAGCAGCAGGCGTGGTCGCCGGCACCGCCAGCGCCATTTCCGCCGCTACCGGGGCAGGCACCGCAGTATCAACCGGGCGCTGGATCGCAGCCGCCCCCTGCGCCGCATGGTTTCGGCTACCCGAACACGCAGCAGCCCGACGTCCGGACCGAGCCGTCGCGCCGGCAGCCGGATGCCAGGTTGCCAGATCCCGCGTCTTATGACCTGGGGAGCTACGGATTGCCGATGGTTGCGGGGGGGCCGTCGCCACCGACCGGGCGCGATGGGCGTACCGCACCGCCGCAGCTTCAGCCGCAGATGCACGCGCCCAATCCGCAGCAGTGGCCGCCGCAGCAATATGGCGACAACAGTTTCGGCAGACCGCCAGCCGCGCCACCTCAGCCCCAGGCCTATCAGCCGCCGTTGCAAGCGCCGCAGGGCGGCTATCATGGCGGGCAAAATCCGGGGCATCAGTCCGTCCAGCAAGGCGGTGGCTACCAAGCCATGGCAGCAGGGGATCATGACGACGAAGACATCGAGGTCGATGAGCCGCCGCGCCGTCGCCGCCGGTGGATGATCGCGGCAGCTCTGGTCGGATCGATCGGTGTCGGCAGCGGCATGGCCTACGCCTACAAGATGTTCCTCGGGCCGAAGGTCGCCAGCTCCGATGGCAAGGGCCAGGTCGTTCGCGCATCGAAAGATCCGGTGAAGGTCGCGCCGGCCGACCGCGGCGGTAAGCAATTCGCCAATACCGACAGCCGCGTGCTGAACAACCGCGTGCCGTCCGAAGGTAATTCGGCGGCGTCGGGTGGTGACGCCGGCAATTCTGGTACGACCGACAGTAACGGCGTACGCCGTGTCGCGACGGTCCCTGTGGGCCCCGCTGGCGCGGTGCCCGGCATGATGGTCGTTGGACCCAATAGCGGGCCTGGATTGCCGCCGTCGATGATGGAACCGCCCAGGACGACGGGGCAGCAGCAGCCACAACAGCAACAGCAGTTCCAGCCGCCGCCAGTGCAGCCTCAGCGCGTCGCTGCAGTGCAGCCTGCTGTAGCACCGCCGCCGGCCGCTCCTCCTCGTCAGCCAGTCGTGAGAGCGCCGCCGCCGGCCGCTGAACCCGAGGCGGTTCAGAAGGCGGCTGCAGTGGCGCCCAAGCCGCCGGCGACGGACAGGCCGAAGCCGATCAGCGGCTACGTTGCCGTCCTGGGCTTCCAGAAGAGCCAACTCGAAGCCATGAAGATGATGGCCGACCTGCAGCAGAAGTACGAGCCGCTTCGCGACAAGCGTCTCGAGATCGTGCAGTCCGACCAGACTGCGCGCGGCCTTGGCGTTATATACCGCATCGTCGCTGGACCTCGCGGTGGTATTACGCCCGTTCGCGACCTCTGCAACCAGCTGCAAGCTGCCGGCATGTCCAAGCAGGGTTGCTACCCGATGGGCGAATAGCGCCCCGATCTTGAAATGGCGCGAATGTTTCAGGAGCCTCGCCGCAGATGCGTGCAGCACTCATCGTCGGTCTTTCGGGCGAGATCCTGACGGCGGACGAGCGGGTCTATCTGCGTGATGCCCGGCCGGCCGGTATCATACTGTTCGCTCGCAATTGCAGGGATCGCGATCAGATCCGGCTGCTCGTGGAGGCTGCATGCGCCGCGATTTCAGCCGATGACGTGTTGGTGCTGATCGATCAGGAAGGCGGCCGCGTGAGGCGGTTGCGACCGCCGCAATGGCGCGAGCTTCCGGCGGCAGCGGCGTTCGCTGCTCTGCGTGATCGTGATCGGGCAACAGGCGAGCGCGCGGCGTGGCTTGCAGCGCGATTGACGGCGCAAGATTTGCGCTCGGTCGGGATCAATACGAATTGTACTCCGGTGCTCGATCTGAAGATCGAAGGCGCGCACGACATCATCGGGGATCGCGCCTACGGCAGCACGCCGGCCGACATTGCCGCGCTGGGCCGTGCGGTGGCCGAGGGGCATATGGCCGGCGGCGTGGTGCCGGTCATCAAGCATATTCCCGGGCATGGACGGGCGCTGGCCGACAGTCATTTGGAGCTGCCGGTGGTGGATACCTCGCGCGCCGAGCTGGCCGCTACGGACTTCGCACCATTCCGCTCGCTGGCCGACATGCCGGCGGCGATGACGGCGCATGTGGTATACTCGGCGATCGATCCGGAGTTGCCGGGCAGCGCGTCGGCGCGTGTGACGGCGGAAGTGATCCGCGGTGACATCGGCTTCGATGGCCTGTTGATGAGTGACGATCTCGGCATGAAGGCGCTTTCAGGCTCATTCTCAGAGCGGGCGCGGGCGGTGATCGCGGCCGGCAGCGACGTTGCCCTGCACTGCAGCGGCAACTTTGAGGAGATGCAGGCTGTCGCGGTCGGCGTACCGGCGCTGGCTGGGCGGGCGCTGGAGCGGTTTGCGGCGTGCGCCGCCGTCACCCGGCGGAACGAGCCGTTCGATCTCGCCGAGGCCGAGGCTGCTCTGGCGGCGGCGGTGGCTCAATCCAGGACGCTGTCGATCAGCTGATACCGGCAGGCTTTATAACTCCTGCGTGACGGGCTAAGTTGCGGTACTGTATGTGGATTCCGGTATGATGGCGCTGCCGGTCATCGCCTGGCCGACGTTTCATACGAATGCGAGCTACAGAACCGTGATAGCCGACGACAAATCAGGGGACGGTGGGCCAGCGCCTTCGACAGGTGGGGGAGACCCGGCCGTTGCCGCTGCGTCGGCGGAGGAAACGGCGGCTTGGGAAGCGCCGGTCATTTCGCCCGAGGTTCGGCCGGAAGAAGCTCTCACGGTCGACATAACGGGTTTTTCGGGGCCGCTCGATCTGCTGCTGGCGCTGGCGCGAACCCACAAGATCGACCTTGCGCAGATCTCGATCCTTGCCCTGGTCGACCAGTATCTCGGTTTCATCGCGGAGGCGAAGCGGATCAACCTCGAGGTCGCGGCCGACTATCTGGTGATGGCGGCGTGGCTCGCTTTTCTCAAGTCGAGGCTCTTGCTGCCCAAGGAGAAGAGCAATGATGACGGGCCGACTGGCGACGAGCTGAAGGCGCTGCTTCACTTTCGTCTCCAGCGGCTCGATGCGATGCGAAAGGTTTCGGCGCAACTGATGACGCGAAAGCGGCTGGGGCAGGATGTGTTCTACCGGGGGCAACCCGAGGCGGTGCGGACCGTGCGCGAGACGGTGTGGACCGCGGACATCTACGATCTTCTGAAAGCCTATGCAGATCAGCGCCGCCGCACGATCAAGCAGGTGCACGTCGTCAAGAAGCGGCTGGTCTGGTCGATCAAGGATGCGCGGCGACAGCTCGAGACGCTGGTCGGGCGGAGCACCGGCGAGTGGGTGCAGCTCGATCTCTTCCTGCATCAGTATCTGCCGACGGAACCCGCGCCGGGTGTCGGCCGCTCAGTACTGGCCAGCTCGTTCGGCGCGACGCTGGAAATGGCGCGCGAAGGGATGATCGAGCTACGGCAGGACCAGGTTTTCGGGCCAATTCATATGCGACGTGCGCCTGCGCCGGCGAAGGCCATTCGGCCGGCGATCATGGACGAGGGCTGAGCGCGATGTCTGGTGGTGGAGCGGGTCAAGACGGAACAGGGCGGGGGGCACCGCCACGGCTGACGGTGGTGGAGAACCATGCCAGCGAGAGCGGCGGCGAAAGCATTGCCAGCGACGTGGCGGGCGATTCGGTTCAATCTGGCTCGCCGGTGCACGACCTCATCAACACGATCGAAGAGAGTGCGGCGGCGCCATCCGTGGCTCCGCGTAGATCGCCAAACGCCGACCCGGATCATTTCGAAAAACTGCGGATTCTCGAAGCGGTTATCTTCGCGGCTCCAGAGCCGCAGGACGAGGCTCGACTCGCGACGTACCTGAAGGCCGGCGACAACGTGCCGAGTTTGCTTGCCGAGCTTGCGCAAATGTACGCCGGGCGCGGCGTGGCTCTGGTCAAGGTGGCGGGCAAGTGGGCATTCCGCACCGCTGACGATCTATCATGGGTGCTGGAGCGCCATTCCAAGCAGGAGCGACGGCTTTCAAGAGCGGCACTCGAGACGCTCGCTATCGTTGCCTATCACCAGCCGGTGACGCGCGCCGAAATCGAGGAGGTGCGCGGCGTCACGATCTCCAAGGGCACGCTCGACGTTCTGATGGAGGCTGGATGGGTGCGGCCGCGTGGGCGCCGGCGCGCGCCGGGCAAGCCGATCACCTATGGCACGACGGAGCGGTTCCTGGAGCATTTCGGGCTCGAAGGCGTGAAGGATCTGCCGGGGCTGTCGGATCTCAAGGCGGCGGGGCTGCTCGACGCGAACCTGCCACCGGACTTCAAGGTCCCGGAGCCGAAAGATGCCGCAGCGCTCATGCCTGACGAACTTCCGCTCGAAGCAGGCGATGAAGGCGACGAGCCGCTGCAGAGCGAACTCGAACTCGACGAGCCGCTCGAGGACGAGGACGCGGAAGGTCTGGGCGGCGAAATCTTTTCGGGCGATGATGACGCCGTTAGCGCAGACGAGATCGCATCTGTCGACGAGGGGGAAGTGCCCGGTGGCTCTAAAGACAAGCGAGACTAGGTAGTGGCTAGGACGTGTGTTTCTCGTTCATGCGTCCAGTTCAGACCACTGTGCCGAACAGCTTGCCGATGACCGCGGTTACGCCCATCGCGATCGCGCCCCAGAACGTGACGCGCGCAATACCCGTAGCCGCGCTAGATCCGCCGACGTAAGCGCCGATTGCGCCGAGAGCTGCCAGACATAACAGCGAGACCAGCGAGACGATCGGGATCAACAGGCGAGACGGCACGAGCACAACCGTCAAAAGGGGCAGTGCAGCCCCGACCGCGAAGGTCGCCGCGGATGTGAATACCGCCTGCAGAGGGCGCGCCGTGCTGATCGCGGAAATCCCGAGTTCGTCGCGCGCATGCGCATCGATGGCGTCGTGGGCCATGAGCTGCCCGGCAACTTTCATGGCGAAGTCGTGGTCGAGGCCGCGCTTGATATATATGGCGGCGAGCTCCTCGCGCTCGAATTCGGGGTTGTTGGCAAGCTCCTGGCGTTCGCGTGACAAGTCGGCCTTTTCGGTATCAGACTGGGAGCTGACCGACACGTACTCGCCCGCGGCCATGGAAATTGCGCCGGCCACGAGGCCCGCGATCCCAGCCAGCAGTACTTCGCGTGCGGTCGTCGCCGCGGCTGCCACGCCTACGATCAGGCTGGCAGTGGAGACGATGCCGTCATTGGCACCCAGAACGGCAGCGCGCAACCAGCCGACCCTTTCAATGAGGTGGCGTTCCGGCAGCATGGGTTGCACTGTCACGGGGGGACCTTTCGGCACAAGACGGTCAGAGGGTCGGAGTATTCTAGTCGGGATGTGAGGGCAGGCATTGATCTGGCCCCGTGCCCTGCTCCGCTTTCTCGCCTCCCACCTGAAAAGGCGGAAAGTTTTCGCCTTTTTTGGACGTCCTGCTGGACGCTTGGCAGCCTTGCCCCCATATGACCGATCTGCGATAGTGCCGGCGTATCCGGTATCTGGGCGATCGAAGGCCACGGCCACGGCGCCGCAAGGGAGCAAAGTTTTATGGGTGCAACCAGCATCTGGCATTGGGTCATTCTGCTGCTGATCGTCGTTCTGCTGTTTGGTCGCGGCAAGATCTCCGAGATCATGGGTGACGTGGCCAAGGGCATCAAGAGCTTCAAGCAGGGCATGGCAGAAGACGATGCCGCCGCGAAGCCTGGTGACGACGCCAAGAAGGACCCCAAGACGATCGAGGGATCGGCTAGCGCAACCGCCCAAGGTTCGCCCGACAAGTCGAAGGTCGGCTGATATTTGCGCGGCGAACGCTGGAGCGACTGCTTGCCGAAGGATTCTTTGGCCGGAAGCCGTTCCCACGAGGTGAAACCATCGGCGTTCACGAGACGGCGACTAATTGGTTTCACTATGCATGGAGGTCGGGCATCTATTGGTGATTGCCGTATGGGTGATCATCGGGGCACGGCCCCATCGGTCATGTCGCGAGCTGAGGCTGCAGCCGCAACTCAGGTAATGGCGGCCCGGCGTCAGGATTGAAGCATGTTCGACATCGCGTGGCAGGAGATTCTCGTCATCGGTATCGTGGCCCTCATCGTCGTGGGCCCGAAGGAATTGCCGACTCTCCTGCGTACCGTCGGCAAGTATATGGGCGTGATCAAGCGGCAGGCCGCCGAATTCCGCGCCCAGTTCGACGAGGCGATGCGCGAGAGCGAGCTGGATCAACTGCGCAAGGACGTCGAGAACATCAAGACCGACGCGGAGAATTCATTCCGCGACGTCGAGCGGTCCGTGGACAGCGAAATCGGCTCGCTCAAGCGTGAGTTGGACGATACCGCGCACGGAATCGGCGCCACCAGCAATGCCGACATGCACGACGCCAATGGCTTGCCGATGGGTGCAAGCGACGACCACACGCCAACGCCGGCGCCCGTTCAAAGTGCGGGTGCCGCGGCGATCGCGGCTGCAGCGGCTGCGGCGCCGCCAGATAGCCCTGCTCCCTCCTCCAAGGTGAATGCGTGAGGCTGCCGCGATGCAAGATATGACACCACCGCACGGCGGCAGCAGCAGCGACCCGAGCCGGCCCGGACAGGACGACATCGACGCCTCCCGCATGCCGCTGATGGATCACCTGATCGAGTTGCGCCAGCGGCTCATCTATTCGCTCATCGCGTTCGCGTTGATGTTCGTGCTGTGCTTTGCGGTAGCGAAATACATCTACAACATTCTGACGCTGCCGCTGGTGTGGGTCTGGCCGAAGAGCCTGGGCGACCCGAAGCTCGTCATCACGGGGCCGCTCGAATACTTCTTCACGAACCTCAAGGTGGCGATGTTCGGCGCCGGTTTCCTCGCGTTTCCGGTGATCGCGAACCAGGTTTACAAATTCGTGGCGCCGGGCCTCTACGAGAACGAGCGCGATGCGTTCCGCCCCTACCTGATGGCGACGCCGGTCTTGTTCACGATCGGGGCGAGCGTGGTGTATTTCATCGCCATGCCGCTGCTGATGAGCTTTTCGTTCAGTCTGCTGCCGACGGACGAGCTGACCAAGATCGACCCGATGTTCAAGGTCAACGAGTACCTCTCGCTGATCATGACGCTGATCTTCGGTTTCGGCATCGTGTTCCAGTTGCCGGTCGTGTTGACACTGCTGGCGCGGGCCGGTCTCGTGACGGCATCGGCGCTGCGCGAGAAGCGGCGCTGGGCGATCGTGGCGATTTTCGCGGTGGCTGCCGTGCTGACGCCGCCCGATCCGATCAGTCAGATCGCGATGGCGCTGCCGACGGTGCTGCTCTACGAGATCTCGATTCTCGCGGTCGAGCGCGTGCAGGGGCAGGCGAAGAAGTACGACGCGACGACGTGAGCGCGATGCGTCCTTTCGGCGGCGCCGAACCGGTGCTGCGAACCTAGCCATCAGTCCGAGGGCGTGCGTGGGGCATGCCAGCTAAATGTTGATGCTGGTGACACAGGGCGTCGAGGCTGCATCATGAACTATTTGATCGGCAGTGTTCTGACGGCGGCGCTCGTATTGCTGCTGTTCTATGTCGTGTTCCGGCCGTCGCTTGCCGAGATCAAGGCGCGCAGGATTGCCGCGCATATGCTGCTGTTGGGCGTGCCGGCGCTCGTTCTGCAGACGGACCTGTTGGCGATCGCAACGCTGGCAGGTGGTTCGATGGCGATGTTCGAGGTGGTGCTGCTGCTGCTGGCGATTTGAATTCGATGCGGGCCATCACACGTAGGGTGCGGTAGCGCGATGGCGCGTACCGCACCGATTTGCCGTTGATTGGTGCGGTACGCTTCGCTACCGCACCCTACGCCATCACTCCTCGTTCGTCTCGTCCGGCCGGAACTTGGTTTCGGGCTTGAGGCCCTTCTTCTTGTGCTGCTCGGAAATGCGGCCGTTCTCGAGCCAGTCGCCCTTCACGGCGCGGAGAGCAGCGGCGTCCCATTCGGGTAGCCAGTCGCCGAGCGAATAACCGAACCACGGCGGCTGCGGCTTGAGTGCGGGCAGGCCGAGTTCGTCCCAGATGCCCTTCGCCTTCTCCATGTATTCCTGCTTGGGGAGCGCGAGTGGCGGCATCGCGGATTTCATGGTGGCGTCGATCAACATCGTGCTATCGCGCTCGGTGACGTGCTCGCGCTTGGGGCCGTGGCCTTGGCCGCGGCGCTCCAGCAGTTTCACGTCCTGTATCGGG
>CANJPN010000171.1 GCA_947475855.1 Bradyrhizobiaceae bacterium | reverse complement strand
GGCTGCATCCAGGCCGCGAGCTGGACGTTGCTCGAGCAGGTCAAGTTCGAGGACGGCCGCGTCTCGTCGGATAGCTGGGAGACCTACCCGATCCTCAAGTTCTCCGAAGTCCCCAAGGTCGAGGTCGAGGTGGTGAACCGCCCCGACGCACCCCCGATGGGCGGTGGCGAGCACACCATGGGCCCCGTCGCCGCCGCGATCGCGAACGCTGTGAACGACGCGCTCGGCGTCCGCGTCCGCGAACTCCCCATCACCCCCGAACGCATCGTCGCCGCGATGGGATGACAAGGAGGGTCGTAGGGCGGAATAGCGCAGCGTATTCCGCCGCAACGAAGATGGCGGGTTACGCTTCGCTAACCGCCCTACGGCTTAACGGACAGCGCCTTTTCGATCGCATCGATCATGATGCCGGACAGCGGCTCCACCCGCGAAGGGAACGCCGCGATCCCCTGGCCGTCGCGTCCGATCAGAACTTTGTGAAAGTTCCACTGCGGCACCGCGCTGGCACCGGCCGAGCTTGCCGCCCACTTGTAAAAGGCATGCGCATTCGCGCCCTTCACATCGTACTTCGCGGTCAGCGGAAACGTGATGCCGAAGGTGCCTTCGCAGAACTTCTTGATCTCGCCTTCCGCGTTGGGTTCCTGCGCGCCGAAGTCGTTGGAGGGCACGCCGATGACGACGAGCCCCTTGGCTTCGTAGCGCTCCCACAATTTCTGCAGGGCTTCGTATTGCCGCGTAAAGCCGCAGAACGAGGCGGTGTTGACGACCAGCAACGCCTTGCCGCGGTACTGCGAGAGATCGATCTTGCCGCCGTCGATCGACTGGAACGTGTGGTCGAACGCGGATGGCGATTTGTCCGCGGCTCCGGCGCCGCCGACGTCCGCGGCCATCGCCACGGCTGCGCAAACGGCAAGACTTGCTATCCGCATCGCCATTCTCCACTAGCCGTCAACGCTCGTCTTCGGTTCGTCGGGGTCAGACCCGGCGGGTCTGACCCCATGCACTCCGCGGTTCACGCTTCTTCCGGCCCGCAGGGCCGAGGCCGCGAACGCGGCCCGGCACCAGTGCGCCGTACTACTCCAAAACAGTATTCAGATCGCCGATCTTCTCGACCCAGGCGCGGACTTTGTCGCCGGACTTGAGGAACTCGCCCTTGCCAGCGCCGACGCCGGCCGGTGTGCCCGTCAGGATCACGTCGCCCGGATACAGCGTGATGCGGCCGGAGATGTCGACGATCTGCTCCTTCATGTTGAAGATTAGCTCCTTGGTATTGGAGTCCTGCTTCTTCACGCCGTTGACGTCGAGGCCGAGCTTCAGGTTGTGCGCGTCGCCGATATCCCGTGCGAGCGTGATCCAGGGACCCATCGGACACGAACCGTCGAAGCACTTGTGGCTGACCCAGTCGGCCCGGAAGTTGGAATTGTCCGGCAGGCCGACGCGCGTGCCCATGTCGCGGGCCGACAGGTCGTTGGCGACCGTGTAGCCCATCACGAAGTCGAGCGCATTTGCCTCGGTGGCGTTGCGGCAGGTCTTGCCGATGATCAGCGCGAGCTCCACTTCCCAGTCGAGCTTCTTGGTCTTGACCGGGATCTTCACCGTAGCGTCGGGTCCGACGACGCAATGGCCGACCTTGAGGAAGTGCCACGAATGCAGGCCGAGGGTATGCGGATCGACGGGATCGGGCTTGCCCTGGGCGCGCGCCATTTCATTGGCGTGGTCGCGGTAGTTGGCGCCCGCGCAGTAGATCGCGACCGGCCGCGGGATCGGGGGAAGCAGCTTCACCGAGGACAGTGCCTTGGCGGAAGCTGCACCCTTTGCAGCGGCGGCGTCGAGCCGCTTCAGGCTGGCGTCCCAGTTCTCCAGGAGGCTCATGACAGAGCCGTCGGCAGCGTTTCCTGTCGCCTCCGCCACGTCGATGATCTTGTCGCCGACGACGAGACCCGCGCGCGGGCCCTGCGCCGCCTGATAAGTGGCCAGATGGAACTTGGACATAACGGTGACTCCCAGCAGCTTCTTGGATTTGCGATGATAATGGCCAAATCTCTATTCCGGCGCAGCGGCAAGCGCAACCGCGTGGCGTCACCGCCAGGGCCGAATGCTCGAATATCCGGCAACCGGTGGTCGAAACATGGAATTGACCCTGTAGGTGTTCGTTGCGAATGATAGCGGCCATGCCAAGCGCGGGCCAACCGCGCCCCGTCACATTTCCGTCAGCGTAAAGGGATCGTACCGAATGTCGTCACGTCGAGGTTTTCTGGCATTGGCTTTGGGCGTTGCCCTGGTCCCCACTGGCGCGTTCGCTCAGGACGCTTGGCCGAGCCGGTCGATCAAGCTGATCGTCCCGTTTGCGGCGGGCGGCAACACGGACACCGTCGCGCGTCTGACGGCCGAACGCCTTTCTAAGGCGCTGCCAGCGACGTTCGTTATTGAGAACATTACCGGCGGCGGCGGCCAGCAGGCAGCCAACACGACGGCGAAAGCAGCGCCCGACGGCTACACGTTGTTCGTCGTCGCCTCGCCGCAGTTCGCGATCGTCCCAGCGATGCAGACCGTGACCTACGATCCACTGAAAGACTTCACGCCGATCAAGAACATCGCCTTCAACGGCTTTGTTCTGATGGTCCACAAGTCCGTCCCCGCCAATGACCTGAAGGAACTTCTTGCCTGGGGCAAATCCAATCCCGACAAGCTCGCCTATGCATCCGGTGGCGTTGGAAGTGTCAGCCACCTTTCCTCCGCTCTATTGTTCGCCAAGGCGGGCCTGGCAGCCAAGCATGTCGTCTATCGAGGGGGCGCGCCGGCCAACGTCGATGTGCTTGCCGGACATGTGCCGATGGTCTTTTCGAACATGTCGGATGCGCTACCGCACACCAAGAACCCGGACGTACGCCTTTTTGCGGTGTCGAGCGCCAGGCGCGCGGCTCAGATGCCGAATGTGGGAACGGTTGGCGAACTGGCGTTTCCCGGTTTCGAGACTGGCGCGTGGAACGGCCTCGTTGGGCCCGCGAACCTGCCCGCTTCGATTGTCGCACGGCTCGAAAAGGAGCTGAGTGCTTTCCTGAAGGACACTGCGACACAATCGAAGTTCGCCGAGTTGGGCCTCGAGCCGGACCACGGTGACACTTCGGAGTTCTCCAAGCAGATCAAGACGGACATTCCGGCATGGGCGGAAATCGTCAAGCTCGCCGGCGCTGGCCAGAAAGCGCCTTAAGCCGGAAAACGGCAACCGATGCGATTTAGCCGTCGGGTGTTGCGCCAAGTATCGTGCGGAAATTGTTTGCGCATGGCACATTGGCAGACGTCGGCAGGTCAATTGAACAGTTGAGCTGTCCGGCGGTTCGCCCGGCGACCGACGTCGCCAAGGGCGCGGCAAAGCAGGATCTGCAAATATACGTTTGAGAGGGGCCATCTCATGAAAAAGTCAATTGCATTGGGTGTTTGCTGTGCAGCTTCGATGCTGTTCGCAGCAGGTAGCGCACAGGCGGAATGCGTCAGCAAGGGTGCGAATGCCACCGCCTCCGATGAGGCTGCCGCCAAGTGGTACGTGATGGAGACGATGGTTCAGGCCGTGAGCTGGGGCCTATGGCCGGGCTTCCTGTCGGCCAACCCGCAACACACCAAGAACTACAAGGTGGCAGGCTACAAGATTTCCAACGAAGTCTACAACTGCAAGCCGCAGGGCGGTCAGGTGTTCTGCCGCGGCCGCGCCACGTTCTGCAAGAGCTGATCGGCTATCTGAATGCATTGGCCGCGCATGTCTTTCGGGACGATGCGCGGCTTTTCTTTTGACTCAGGGCGCAGAGTGGCCGCCAAGCCAGGCACCAAGCCCAAACCGCTGGCCCCAGCTCGCGCTGGCCATTCTATGCCAGGGCTGAGCTGCCAGATGTTGCCGCTCGCGACGGTCGTCTTTGGGATCGAGCGGTGCCAGTCCGGCGAAACGCACGCGAATCTCGGTAACACCGTTGCGGTCGAAGCCGAGCAATTGTGCTGTCCGCCGCGAAAGATCGATGATGCGGCCGGGTTTATAAGGTCCACGATCGTTCACTCGAACGAGCATCGTCCGCCCGTTTCTGAGATTGGTCACGTGCACATAGGACGGCATCGGCAGCGTTGGATGCGCAGCCGTGATGGCTTCCATGTCGAACAGTTCGCCGTTCGCCGTCTGCTTGCCGTGGAAGTCGGTGCCGTACCAAGACGCCATGCCGACCTTGTCGTAGCTGGGATCTTCGGCCGGTACGTAGGTGACGCCATTGATCGAGTAAGGCTTGCCGACCTTGTAAACGCCCTGCACACGCGGGACACGGTCGGGCGGCGTGTAGCTTGCGACCTTGGGTGCCGCGTTCGCTGCCCGCATGGGGTCCTGCTGAACTGCGATCGGCGCGGACATTGCCGGCCGTTCCACGGCCGTCGGCTGCCAATTTGAACCCTGCTCGTTCGATTTGGAGCAAGCTGAAAGGGCCAAGCCTGAGGCTGCGACGAATGCCACCGCACGACCGCTGAGTGTGGCCCTGCACGAAAGCAGTTTCCCGAAAGGCACCTTGGAACGCATTACTCGACCCACCCTGGGCGTGCTTTGAAGCTTTCGAGCTGGAGCACGCCAACACAGACCCAGCAGCGTTGAGCGCTGGGGTCCCCCACAAACCACCGAAGATTGCACTGAGCGGTTAGCAATTCGTTGACCATGCCAACTATTGTTCAGTGGATTGCCCGACAGGCAGTCGCGTTTGCCGCGGTGCAACCCCCACATGACGTCTGGATCGGTGATTCTCGTCGCCCAGGCAATCCGGAATGGACGTCGAGGCTGGCACAGCAGATATACGTTTCAATACGCATTTGGCTGCTTCCCATTCGCAACACTCGACACCGGTATGACGTGATCCCTGTCCGTTCCCGATCCGGTCAGGCCCTATCGAGGGAAATCGGTCACGTTGACCGCCCGCTTGGCCGGCCGATAATCCCCGTCAATCGGTTGCACTTGGTCGATTTGCATGGTGGCGCGAATGACGAATAAGCGAGTGATCGTTGTGGGCGCTGGTCCGGTGGGCCTGGTGGCTGCCGTGGCGCTTGCTGCGGAGGGTATTCCGGTCACGATTGTGGAATCTCAGATCGAGGTCGTCGATGACCTGCGCGCCTCGACATTTCATCCCCCGACGCTTTCGTTTCTCGACCGTTTCGGCGTAACCGGGAAGTTGATCGAGCAGGGTCTCCACGCACACCATTGGCAGTTCCGCGACCGCAAGCAGGGCGAGATCGCGACGTTCGACCTGTCGGTATTGTCGAACGATACGCCGCATCCCTATCGCCTGCAGTGCGAGCAATGGAAGCTCACGCGGCTGTTGCGCGACCGCCTCGATGCCAGCCCGGACACCAAGATCATCTACGGACTTCGCGCGCTTGAAGTGGAGCAGACCGCGAATGATGCGACGCTGATCGCCGAGCGCGAAGACGGCACGCGGGAGCGTATCACCGGCAGCTATATCATCGGCGCGGACGGCGCGCGGTCGAACATCCGCAAGTCGATCGGCGTGAATTTCGAGGGCATCACGCATCCCGAACTCTACCTCACGCTGTCGACGACATTTCCCTACGAGGAGCACCTGCCCAACCTGTCGAAGATCGCCTACATCTCGGATCCCGACGAATGGCTGGTGCTGTTGCGCACGCCAAACGTCTGGCGCGTGCTGTTTCCGACCGACCCGGCGGTCGGCGACGACGTCATGCTCGCACCAGAAACCGTTGAAAAACGGCTCCAGGCCGTCGTGCCCGCAAAGGCACGCTATGACATCGTCCACAAGACGGCTTACCGCGTGTTCGAGCGCGTTTGCGACCACTACTTCGTCGGCCGCGTTCTTCTCGCCGGCGACGCGGCGCACTTGAACAACCCGCTTGGCGGCATGGGCATGAACGGCGGTATCCACGACGCCGTGAATCTCGCCGAAAAGCTGATCGAGGTCTGGCGCGGTGCCGATCCGGCGTTGTTCGGCCGCTACGAGCGCCAGCGCCGCAAGGTGGCGCTCGAGACGGTGCAGGCTGTTTCACTTCGCAACCGGCAGATCATGAACACCCGCGAGCCCGCCGCCCGCGCAGCTTATTTCGACGAGATGCGGCGCACCGCCTCTGATCCCACGAAATCGCGCGCGTACCTGCTTCGCTCCTCGATGATCCAGTCTCTCCGCGATCTCGAAAGCGTTGAGTAGCGGTAGGGCGGGCTTGGCAGTGCGCCGTCGGACCTTCGCTACCCTTCGAAAGCCCGGCGACGCTCCACGAACATTTTGCTGACGAGCGAGAACACCAGCTCGCCGTGCTGGTTCCAGCCTTCGTTCTGGAACAAGGCAAGGCCGACCTGCGGGCGCGACTTGGAGTCCCGCTTCTCGATGATGCGCGTCGTGTAGCGGATGGTGTCGTTGACGAAAACCGGCTTCAGCCATTTGAGCTTCTCGAACCCCGGCGATGGCCCATACTTGGCTGGCCGCTCGCCTCGATAGCGCATCATGTCCGCCTCGCGGTTGCGTTCGTCGATCAACATGCGCAGCCACACCGAAGTCGTCTGCCATCCACTGGCGGTCATTGCGCCGTAGATCGAATTGCGTCCGGCTTCCTCGTCGAGGTGGAACACTTGTGGATCGTACTCCGTAGCGAAGGCGATGATCGCCTCTTTCGTGAAGGTGTAACAGCCGAGCTCGTGCACCTCGTCCGGCACGATATCCTCGAAATAAAGGCTCATGCCGCGCCTCCGCTTGCGCCTTTTCCGGGGATCCGGCGGAATGCCGTCATGTCCCAGCTCATCACGGTCTCGCCGCGCTGGTTGTGCAGCTCCAGGAAGCACTTGATGAGCCCGACGCCGGGCTTCGATTTCAGCTCGCGCTTTTCAACGACCTTGGCGAGGCCCCTCAACTCGTCGTCCGGCAGAACGGGCTTCAGGAACTTGACTTCCTCGACGCCGGGCGAGCCGAGCGCGTTGGGGCCGCCGATCAGGTCATCGGCCAGCATCCGCATCATCATGCAACAGGTGTGATAGCCAGATGCGATGAGTCGGCCGATATTGCTATCCTTGGCCGTCTCCTCCGATAAATGGAACGGCTGCGGGTCGAATGCGCGAGCGTAGCGCACGATATCTGCCTTGGTCACTTTGGTATAACCAAACGGTACGGTCTCTCCGACCGTAAAGTCCTCGTAATCGAGATGCCGCAAGGGCGCGGCGGGCGGCTTTGTCATGGGTCTTGGGTCCGCAGATGACGTGGAAGCCGCCACATAGCGTCAGCCGGCCGGATTTGTGAAGGGCACGCGGGGACACGGCTGGGTATCTGGTAATCCTACGAGCCGAAAATGCCAGCCGGAAACCCGGAGAGGGCGGTACACAGGGCCCTGCCAGCTCTTTCCGAAGGAGCCTTTCTGCTCTTCATACCTGCCCTGCTCTCATTCATTTGATGCCTTGTCGGCAGCCCAGCCACCGCCATAAGGTGCGCTCGAATAGGCCCCTGAGGGCCGACACTAAGTCTTCGACCTGAAAGGACTATCCATGTCGACCCGCCAGGAGGGAGCGCCAAGCCCGCCCATACGCTCCCGCCGCGACTTGGTGGAGTGGATCGCGGCTGGCGAGAAACCTCAGTCCCGGTGGCTTATCGGCACCGAACACGAGAAATTCCCGTTCAGGATCGCCGATCACAGCCCCGTTCACTACGAGGGCCCCCAAGGTATCCGCGCTCTGATGGAGGAGATGATCCGGCGCTTTGGCTGGCGGCCGATCACCGAAGGTGACAACATCATTGCCCTGCGGCGCCCGGACGGAGAAGGCATCGCGACGGTGTCACTGGAGCCTGGCGGCCAGTTCGAGCTTTCGGGCGCCCCGCTCGATACGCTGCATGAAACTGCCGATGAGACCGCGACGCATTTGGCGGAGGTCCGCGAGGCTGGTAACGCGCTGGGCCTCGGCTTTCTCGGCCTCGGCTTCGCCCCGACGCTCACGATCGCCGACGCTCCCAAGATGCCCAAGCAGCGATATGGCGTAATGACCCGGTACATGCCGCAAGTCGGCACCCGCGGCCTCGACATGATGTACCGCACCTGCACCATCCAGGTTAACCTCGACTTCGCCGACGAGGCCGACATGGTCGAGAAGCTGCGGGTGTCGCTCGCGTTGCAGCCTCTCGCTACAGCGCTGTTTGCATCCTCGCCCTTCACGGAAGGCAAGCTCAACGGCTTCAAGTCGGCTCGCTCCGAGGTCTGGCGTCACACCGATGCGCGGCGCACCGGCATGCTGCCGTTCGTGTTCGACAGCGGCATGGGCTACGAGCGCTACGTCGACTACGCACTCGATGTGCCGATGTACTTCGTCTATCGCGATGGCCGTTATATCGATGCCGCCGGAGCTTCATTCCGCGACTTCATGGCGGGCAAGCTCCCCCAGATGCCCGGCGAACTGCCGACAATCGACGATTGGTCCGACCACCTGACGACGCTGTTTCCCGAGGTCCGCCTGAAGCGCTTCCTCGAAATGCGTGGCGCGGACGGTGGGCGGGCACGCCGCATAGTGGCATTGCCAGCTTTCTGGGTCGGCCTGCTCTATGACCGCACCGCGCTTGCCGCCGCCTGGGATCTCGTCAAGGATTGGACCGCCGAGGAGCGACAGTCGCTCCGAGATGAGGCGCCCAAGTTCGCCCTGGCGACACCATTCCGCAAAGGTACGCTTCTGGATGTCGCGCGCGAGGTCATGAAGATCTGTCACGCAGGACTGGCAGCCCGCGCACGCCTCGACGCATCGGGCCGCGATGAGCGGATTCACCTCGAGTTCCTCGACCAAACGGTGGCGTCCGGCCGCACGGCGGCCGACGATCTGATCGCCAGCTACGAAGGCCCATGGGCTCGCGACATCGACCACGCATTCGAAGCAGCCGCGTTCTAGCTCAGTTCACGCGAGGCCCCTGACCCGCGCCGTGCACCGGAATAGTCGGAAAAGCCGTCTTTTGAGTTGCGGCAAGCCGTATTAGGCTGGCCTCGAACCGAAATCCGTTCTGACTGAGGCCACATGGACACGTTACTGATCGAATGGACGAGCCTGCTGTTGCGCTGGTTCCACATGATTGCAGGCATGGCGTGGATCGGCTCGTCATTCTATTTCATGCACATCGACGCCTCGATGAAGCCGACGCCCGACATCCCGAAGGGTGGCGAATCCTGGGAGGTCCACGGTGGCGGCTTCTATCAGGTCCGCAAATGGCTCGTGGCGCCAGACAAGCTCCCGCCCGACTTGATCTGGCACAAGTGGGAATCCTACGCGACATGGTTCAGCGGCTTCTTCCTGCTGATGACGATCTACTACGTCGGCGCCGATCTCTACCTGATAGATCCGGCGGTGCGGCAGATGTCGCCGCTAGTGGCAGGCGCGATCGGTTGTGGCGCGCTGGCTGTAGGCTGGGTCGTCTACGACATCCTGTGCCGGTCGTCGCTCTCGAAGAACGAGGTGGCGCTGGGCGCGGTGCTGTTCGTGCTGGTCGTCGCCTTGGCCTACGGATTCCAGCAGGTTTACTCGGGCCGTGGCGCGCTGCTTCACACCGGCGCCGTCATGGCGACGATCATGTCCGGCAACGTTATGCTGGTGATCATTCCGAACCAGACCAAGGTTATCGAGGACTTGAAGGCCGGCCGGGCGCCAGACCCCAACCTCGGCTACATCGGCAAGGTCCGTTCGACCCATAACAACTACATCACGCTGCCGGTCGTGTTCCTGATGATCTCGGGGCATTACCCCATGATCTTCGACAACAAATACGCCTGGGCGATCGTAGGATTGGTGCTCATCGCGGGTGCGCTCGTGCGCTACTTCTATAACGAGCGCCACTGGGGCCGCAGCGATCCATGGTGGGCATGGGGCGTGGCCGCGGCGGCAATTCTCGCGATCATCTGGATCACGGCGATCTCGACGCCGGCCAGCCGTCAGCGTCTGGGGCTGAAGCCGCTGCCGCAGGTCAAGCAATCGGCGGCGCTGGCTCAGGTCAAGGTGCCCGCGGCCGTAGACGATATCCTCACATCGCGCTGCTCGATGTGTCACATGGCCGAGCCTGTCTGGCGCGGCATCGTCCACCCGCCCAAGGGCATCAAGCTCGAAACGCAGGCCGACATGGCGCGCATTAAGCCCGCCATCAACGTCCAGGCGGTCCTCTCTCACGCCATGCCGCCCAACAACATCACCGACATGACGCTCGACGAGCGCCGCGTTCTGGCGGCATGGATTGCTGCGAAGTAGGCCGAGGTGGGGCGGGGTAGCGAAGCGTAACCCGCCGCCCCCGCCTCCCCCCGGTCAGGCTGTCCCCTCAATTCCCCGCCATCGCTTTTGTGCACTTCTGGCCGGTGAACTCGTTGATCTCGGCGACCATGTCGCTGTGGAACAGGCCGAAATAGTCCTCAGCCTGGGCCACGGTCCAGATCGCGCCCCGGATGACGGTCGGCGCCTCGATGTTTTTCACGCCCAACCAGGCCTTTTCCGCCTTGCCATCCTTGAACTGGATCTTCGGCGCCATCGTCACGGCAACATCGAGGGTGTCCTTCTCCCGTTCGACCTGACACTTTACGGTCTGCGGCGCGAACTCGATCGTATGTGTGGGCTTCGACATCGCCTCGAGGATGTCGGACCGCTTCACTCCTACGTCGATGACGCAGCGGGCGTTTCCGAGGCTCCAAGAAAGCCGCTTCTTTTCGATACCGTCCTTGATCTTGTCCTTCGCCCAAGTCTTGGTCAGCGTGCAGGCGAAGTCGGCACCGCTGGCTTCTTTCTTGACGACGATCTCGCAGATCTTCTTCTCGCAAGCCTTGAGCGCGTCGCGCTCGCTCACGGTTTCCTCGAGCGCCTGGGCGTTGGCGCAGCCCGCCCCTGCAATCAT